>JAUHQH010000083.1 GCA_030408485.1 Candidatus Neptunichlamydia sp.
TATCTGGCATTATTATGATCTACTTCAAAATCGATTAGGAAAGATTTCTAAGTCCCTAAAAATAAATATCACTGAGATAAAAGAAATGATTCATCATGAGCTCCGTCCATTAAATCCTTTTCCAGGAAGAGTCTTTGAAAACGATTTCAACCCTCCTCTGACACCAGATGTCTCAATCATAAAAGAGGGGGACTCATGGGGTGTCGAAGTAAACGATTCAGACCTTCCTACATTCGAGGTTCATGAGACCTATTTAAAAGCTCTTGAAAACCCTTATTCAGAGCAAACTGAAATTGATTTCATTCGGCAACACCTTGCAGCAGGAAATTGGCTGACTCATATTCTTCATAGAAGGAAGAAAACTCTTCAAGAAATCGCCACCTATCTCCTTAAAAAGCAACGAGAGTTCTTAGAAGGGATACGCAGTAGCCCTAGCCCTATGACAATGAAAGAAGTGGCTAGAGCTTTAACATTGAGCGAATCAACGATTACTCGAGCGATAGCCCATAAATCCATTGCGACTCCACGAGGTCTTTTAAAGTTTCGGAGCTTTTTTACTCATGCTCTTCAGAGCAAACAAGGCAACATCTCTAACCAAGAGGCTAAAGACCTCCTTTTAAAATTGGTCGATCAAGAAAAAGACCCTCTTTCAGATCAGCAACTTTCAGAAAAATTAAGTGAAAGAGGAATTCAATGTGCTAGGAGAACTATTGCTAAATACCGGAAGGAACTTAAGATCGGCTCAGCACATCAGAGGAAAATGTGGAAACCTTAGGTTCTTCAAAAAAGAACCCTAACCAATAATTAGGAGCATGATCTGCCCAAACACTAATCAGATCTTCAGTTGATTAGCAAGATCGAAAAAGCAATTTTACCCGAAAAGATCAAATCCAATTCTACATATTATTTTTGATAGATGGTATAATTGCAGAGAAAGAGGTTGTCAACAGAATTGAGCAATAATTTGGTGCCACCGAAGAGATTTAGGAATCTCTTCTTCAACATAATCGAGAAGCTTCTCGATAGGCTCCGTTGCAAATTTTTGAATTTCAGAGTCTTTCAATCGAATTAATACAGAAAAGGCCTCTTTTTGATTGGGAAAGATTTCTGAAAGTCTTTTGAGTGCTTTTTTTACAATGCGTTGATCTCTTATCAAAGCAGCAGTTCTTAGAGTTAGATCCATTATAGGAAGAAGAGTCACAAACTTTACATAAGGTAAAAGAGGTGATGTAAGAAAAAAAAGAGACGTTGTTTGAACGATTAATGAAATGAAAATCAGTGCAATAAAGAAAAAAGCATGACTGGGTTTACGAAAAAGAGGTCCTATAAAACGTCGCCATTTAGATTTCGAATGATGATAAGCTAAAATTTCTTCAAATCGTGGTTCATTAAAAGCCACTCTTATTGCATGAAGTGTTTCATGAAGAAGAACTTCACTTTGTGAATAAAAGAGGAATTTCCCCTTCTTAAACCCTTCTCTAAGTTGGATGATTGGGATTTTTTTCCGATCTGGTGTTTCAAAAATCCAAAGCGCTGCACCTTGCCAAAGAGGAAGCCCATGATTTGAGTACGTAAGAGGAAGCCATTTTGGAATAGCACCGAGTTCTTTATGAAAATCAGGATTCCATCTACTGACAGCCTTACCCTTAAGAAATTTTGGAGGGTCTTCTTTTACCTTTTTTAAAACGTCAATCCGCTTGACAAACTGCTCTTTTGATTCGTGAGGACCTGGAATAAGTCCTTGTTCACCAAGCTTTTTTAACACTTCTTTGGTTAGGTTAGTACTGGGCTTAGCTTGTATCGTCATCATGCTGACTTAAGGGTTCATTAATATGCGCCTCGAAAGAGGTTCCTCCTTTTCGGTTTTTTTCCTGACTCCCTTCATGAGAGACTATAGAGCCATTTCCCTTGATCGAGCGGTATTGAAAAAAGAGTCCTGAGAAAAGGGCAAGATTTGCAATCAAAATCACAGCATTAAAAAGAAGGATTTGATTATTTTTTCTAGAAATTGCAATCAATCGCCTTCTTACATTCCTTTCAAAATTTGTCTCATCTTCAAACCAGGTTGAAGCATAATAATGGTGAGCATATAGAGCAAGATCATCATCAATTCGATTAAAGTAAGCTGCTGGGAAGACAATATCTTTGCTGTTTTTCTTTCCTACTTCTTTTCTAACAGCATTATCAAAAGCAGCAAAAGTTCGCTGAGCTACTCGATAGATGACTGATTCCCGATCATCTCCAGGATAGGCTAAAGCAAACTCTTCCCAATGGATTTTAACGTTCTCTATCGTTTTTTTAAGGACAGGATGCCCAGGGCGAGATCCAATCACATTATTACAAACAGATATCGAACTGCTTAGAATCGGCTCATGTGGAGGTTCTAACCCACAATATAGATCATAGTTATCATGGAAGGATCTAAAGGACTTGAAGCACTTAACATCATGGTCAACATAAACGCCTCCTTCCTTAAATAGGAGCTCATATCGGAGAATATCGGCTTTTTCAGCATAGTTATCTGATTCTTCGTAACAATCTTTCAAAGTATCAAAGGTAAAGTTTGCGATTAATTGGAGTTCCATCTTCTTATTAGGAAGGGGGCGTCGCCTATCAGTCCAAAACTTAAATGTCCAGTTCGGATGGTTCTCAATCCAAGAATTAATGTTATCGATAGACTCTTTGGGGAAAGGATTGGGGCCTATCCAAATAACATGAATAACGTTAGGGATTTTCTTTTGATCTTTTTTAACAAACTGGAGATCTTTATTGGCTTCATAAAGTTTTTTAAAAAAACCAAGATTCTCATAATCTTCATGGGTTTCGACAAACTTCCAAACACTCTTATTTGCCCCCATTAAAGTATTAAAATCATCGCTTTCCTTAAACTCGTGTTTCCTATCACATCCAACAAGTGCAAGAAGTAATAAAGTCATGCGAGATATCAATTTCATTTTGATCCCTTTTTGATTTCTCTATTAACAAGTAAGAATAAGGTAAAACACCCAATCAATGCAATTAACGATAAAAGTTCAACTCTAATAATTTTCGCATCACGTGCTCTAAGAGTTCTAAGTGTTTTTGAAAAATATTTTTGATTTGGAGTTTCTTCTAAATCGTTCCAAGTTGTGCCGTAGAGATGCTCTGAATAGAAACCCGGAAGCCCATGTTTAGGGTAAAAATAACAGGCAGGGAAAACGATATCAGTATTTTCTGGACGATTGAGATTTTCATCAAATGCATAAGTAAGCGCAATGAGTGTCCGATGTGTCACTCTCTGCGCTTGGATAAGAGGAGCACTTGAATTGAATTGCTTGGTTACCTCATCCCAGCGATCAACAACCTTCCCAATTGCTGAACGGATCACTGGATGATAAGGCTTTGTTCCAATAATACCAATTCCAGCTGTTACCGATAAACCATCAATCCCCTCATGGGGCATTTCAAGGCCAGCATAAAAGTCATATCCTGAGTGAAGGTTATGAAAGGGACGGTTACATTTCACATCATGATCGATATAAACACCACCTTCCTTATAAAGGATTTCATACCGCCAAATATCTGCCTTCTCTCCCCAATTTCTTGATTCCTCATATTTTTCTTTTAGAAACTCAAAATCAAAATCTTCAAAAAGCCTCACTTCCATTCCTTTACAAGGAGCAGGTCTTTTTCTATCCGTCCAAAAAACGAAGGCCCAATCAGGGTGGTGCGCTATCCAAGAGCGAATGTTCTGAATAGATTTTATTGGAAAAGATCGAGGGCCAATCCAGATAAGATGGATTGTTTTAGGGATTTTAAATGTAGGGTTAGAGGTGAACTGAAAATGTTTATTCTTCTTGTAAAGCGATTCATAATATTGAAGATCTTTATAATCTCTTTTAGTCTGGATATAATTCCAATCTTCGGTCTCACTTCCTTGAAGTTTTTCAAATGAGTCTTCAAGGGTTAAGTGTGTGTCAAATTTGGGCTGTCTCTTTTTTATATCGCTCGAGAAGATATAAAAGAACACTAGAGGACAAATAAATAACAAAAGAATGAGTTCTTTTTTCACTGGTCACCTTTCAATAAACTCAGGCTCAAAACTAATTTCAATCGTTGAATTTTCCAATTGATGTAAAGGCGCGATATCCATTTTTAAACCTTGCTCAAAAAATGAGAACAATTCTTCTGTAGAGATATTGGTTACTTTTTCAGGGGTTAGTTCATTTCTCAAAACAATATTCAAGAGCAAACTCACGGCTTTAGAACGATCGGAGTATAACCCAACTCTAGATAAATCTGCACTGTTACTCAACTCCCCTTCCATTAACGAGAACTGCCATCCATAAACTCCTTGTTGAATGAAAACTCTATTTTCCATCGGATGAGTTTTTAAGTGATTCCCTAAGCAAAAATAAAAACCATAAGCTCCAGTTTCCTTTAGAAGATGTGCTGATTCTTTAAGATCTAGAGATTCTTTAAGGTCAACCCTCTCTTCATCTTTCGAAAAATCACGCCAAGGGTTTTCTTTCATGGCTGAGTATAAAAATCTCGTTTCCAAAAAAGATTCTTCTTTTTCTTCCTGACAGATAAATAAAGGTTCATCGACCTCAAATGCATGAGAGCCTGCAAGTTCTTTAAGTGGAAGGAAAAGAATTTTTTCGTATTTCTCTTTTCGAAATTTTCCTTCTGATAGGAATTCTTCGAGTCTAATCTGTTTGAAAAGCCCCGAATAGAATGCTTGATAGTAACAAGAACTTCTCACCCTATTATATGTGGAGTAAAGGAGCTCATCACTTCCAAGCATCCACACACTGGAATCGGCAAAATAGCGATTCAGTTTTCCAAGAACAGTATTTTGCGCTAAAAATTCATCACCCCTTAAAAGAACAACGATCTCATGGTTTTGACAAGAATGAACTGCGCGGTAGAGATTTTCTCCTTCAGAGGATCCAGGTTCAGAATCTACAAAGTCAACTCTGCCACCAACATCATGGTTTTGAAGAAAAGTACGGGCTTTTTTTGCAGCTGAAGCTGTTGATCCATTATCAATGTAAATCACCCGATAATTTTTATAATCTTGGCTAAGGACCGACAGGATATTTTGCTCACAATAGGAAGCATTATCTGTTGCAGAAATGATGACAACAAACCTCTTTTTCTCCATGACAGGTTGAGTTGCATAGGTTGTATGCCTAGCTTTTGCCTCTCTTTTTGCTTCTATTTCAGCTTGAATCTCCCGACATCCAAACCCTAGAATAAATCCTGTCGCAAACAACAAGAAAACCAAAAAAAACCGTTTCATCATCTCCACCATAAATTTAATGTTGATAAATTATGTGATTCGAATTTCTCATTCAACAAAAAATTTTGTTTCAGATGATAGAAACGATTCTCCCTTTCATGTTAACTCCGATGCGCAGGAAACCTCTTGTTTTAACAAGGGTAGGAAGCGAGCAATTGGTTTATGGTTGAAATTAAACATTGCAGAAATTTTGTCTATCAAACCGCTTACCATCTATTCTGGTGTCCTAAATACAGGAAAAACGTTCTGGTAAGATCTGTAGCTCAATTTTTTCTAAGGAAATTGACAGCATTTGCAAAGAAAAAGAGTGGACTGTGATTGAGAAAGAGATTCAATCGGATCACATGTACTTGCTTCTGAGTTTTCCCCCTTTTCTCTCGATTTCCGATGTAGTAAAAACCCTCAAAGGTAGATCTGCTAGAGAAGTATTCTAAAAATTTCCTATACCGAAAGGGAAATCATTGGACATCCCGCGAAGGAGGATATGAAGAAAGAGCTTGAGGATCGGTAGAAAAAGGGTTGATATTTCATAGTGACCAGGGATCACAATATGACTCCGAAGAAGTGGGCAAAAGTCTAAAAAAAACAAAATGCTAAAGAGGATGAGCGAAAAAGGGAGCTCCTATGACAATGGAGCAATGGAAAGTTTTCTCAATTCATTACAGAGATCTTTAAGGATGTAAAAACTGCTGAAAAAGAGATATTTAACTATATCGAATGCTCCTATAACAATAGAAGAAGGGATTCGTCACTGGGGTACTTGAGCCTAGTAAAATGTGAAGAAAAACATGAGAATAGTCTAAGTTGAATATGTCTGCAAAAAGGTCACTTACGGAGCAATTCGTATGATTCTTTGAGTTCTTCGTAATCTTTTTCAAAATCGACCTCCTTTGTTTCTTTCAGATGAAGAAGAACCTCATAGGTTTTCTTTACTTCGTTTTTCATATCTTCAAAAGGAACTGTTACTGTTTTTAAGTACAATTTCTTTGTGATCAGCAAACCTATCTCTATCAATGAATTTAACAGTATGAGCTATTTTGATCCTCCTTCTACTTCGAAGTCTTGTCACAAATATCTGAAAGATGACCAATTGGATATAAAGAAAGTAAAGAGGGTGAAACGCCTTGTGCAATATAACCAAGTGTGGAAACCGGGTGCACTCTGATGTCAATGCGGCATTGAATCTTGCTTGGTTGGGAAAATCTGCCGATTCTCTCAGGGGTGTTGCAAGTCGTTCTAATGTGTGTTCTTCGGTATAACGTATACTTAAAAGCTTCTCAATCTATTGAGGAGTTGCTTACCTCGGCTTGTTCATAGCAGTATCTTATAACTCACGACTATCTCGATAAATCGTTGATTTATATACTTCCAATGCATTGCTACATTAGCTATTAATGGTATAGATTCTCCTCTTACTTCTTAAGGTATATAACTGGCATCTCTGATCAGTTTTTATTTTAGCTTTTGTCGAACTTCGTGGTTGGATGGGCGTTTGATAAATGGTATGAGATACATTCTAGACGCTATTATGTATCTCAATAGAATAGAGTCATTATGGAAATATTTGAATTTTGTCAGTTGTTAGAGGGAAATTATTCTAAAGTTGCAATAAATGCACAGAATTAAGTAGCCTCAAATGCTTATCATTTATTTAATGAAATTATGGCTAAAGGTAGAACCCTTATTATCGTCGAGTCACCTACTAAGGTGAAGACACTAAAAAAATTTTTAGGCAATGCTTACTGTGTGGAATCTTCCGTGGGACATATTAGAGATCTTCCAACCAAAGGGTTTGGGATCGATCTTGAGAACTTATTTGAGCCTGCCTATGAAAACCTTCCAGACAAAAAAGATGTCATTGCAAAGTTAAAGAAAACAGCAAAAGACTGTGATACAGTTTATCTCTCCCCTGACCCTGACCGCGAAGGGGAAGCCATAGCTTGGCATATTGCACACATTCTTCCTAAAGGACCTAAAGTTCAAAGGGTCACTTTTAATGCCATTACAAAGAACGCCGTTTCCGAAGCACTTAAACATCCACGCAAAATTAACCTCGATCTCGTAAATGCCCAACAAGCACGCCGCCTTTTAGATCGGATGGTTGGTTATAAAATCTCTCCTTTATTGCAACGCCGCATTAAACGAAGTGGATCAGGGAGTTTGTCTGCAGGCAGGGTGCAATCTGTTGCCTTAAAGCTTGTTGTTGATCGAGAAAAAGAAATCGAAGCTTTTGAACCTGTTGAGTATTGGACTATTGTTGCTGCACTTCAAGGAGATCCTAAAGAGCGTACGTTTGATGCTACCCTTTCTCATATTGATGGAAAACGGATTGAAAAAGAGCTGATCCCAGGAAAGGTTGTTGCATTAATCCCCAATGAAATTGAAGCAAAAAAACTTGTGACTCAACTCAAGCATTCAACTTTCAAGGTTTCTAAAGTTGAAAAAAAGGAAAAGAAACGGTATCCAGTTCCTCCTTTCATTACTTCAACTCTGCAACAGGAAGCAAGTCGTCATTATGGTTACTCTGCATCAAGAACCATGGGAATTGCCCAAAGCCTATACGAAGGGATTGACCTAGGCAAAGAAGGAGCTGAGGGTTTGATTACCTATATGCGTACAGATTCAACACGCGTAGAAATGGAAGCGATTAATGCAGCACGAACATTGATCGATAGTGCTTATGGAAAAGAGTTTCTTCCTCAAAAACCTAACATGTATCGCTCAAAGAAAAGTGCCCAAGATGCTCATGAAGCTATTCGCCCTACCAACCTTTCCCACCCACCAGATGTGATTAAACCTCATTTAACGATCGATCAATATAAAATTTACCTCTTAATGTGGCGGCGTTTCTTGGCCTCTCAGATGAAACCTGCGATTTATGATACTGTTTCATGTAAGATTCAAACAGATCAAAACTTAACCCTTCGAGCTACAGGGTCGATCATTAAGTTTAAAGGCTTCTTGGCTGTCTATGAAGAAAGAGAAGATCTTGAAGAAGAAGAAAAGAAGAAGAAAGAAGAAGAAAAAATCTTACCTCCGATTGAAGAAGGTCAAGTTCTTAACCTCTTAGAGATTGCTTCGAATCAGTCTTTTACAAAGCCACCACCCCGCTTTACAGAAGCCTCTTTGGTCAAAGAGCTCGAAAAATCTGGGATTGGTCGCCCTTCTACTTATGCATCCATTATGAATAAAATTCAGGGGCGTGCCTATACCGTTAAAGAACGTCTTGCTCTTAAGCCCACTGAGCTTGGGAAAATCATTGCGCAAATGCTTGAAAACCATTTTACAATGATTATGGATATTAAATTTACTGCACGAATGGAAGATGACCTCGATGAAATTGCCGAAGCCAAAAGAGATTGGAAAGAATTTTTAGATCATTTTTGGACGAAGTTTGTTCCTGTTCTAGAAAAAGCTGAGAAAGAAGCCTTTGTTCCAAAACTCATGACAGATATCAACTGTCCAAAGTGTGGACATAAACTTCAAAAGATCTGGTCGAGAGATAAGTATTTTTATGGTTGCTCAAATTATCCCGATTGTAAATTCACCGTTTCAATCGAAGCGTTGGAGTTTAAAAAAGAAAATTATGCAGAAAATTTTGATTGGGATCAAAACTGCCTCAAATGCTCGTCACCAATGAGAATCCGCTTTGGGCGTTTTGGTACATTCCTAGGATGCGAACGTTATCCCGATTGTAATGGAATTGTTAATATTCCTAAAAAAGATGAACCGATCCCTGAAGATCTTCCAAAATGCCCCGCCATTGGATGTGATGGTGGTATGAAACAGAGACGCAGTCGATGGGGTAAGCCTTTCTTTAGCTGCTCGAATTACCCAGACTGCGATGTGATCGTCAATAATCTTGATGATTTAGAGCATAAATATCGCGATTATTTGAAGACCCCTTATGTGAAAAAAACAAAAAGGGGAACAAAAAAAATAACAAAAAAGAAATCTACAAAGAAAAATAGAGTCAAAAAGAAGTCGACAAAGCGAACAGGAACCCCTCTTCCCTTATCAAAGGAACTACAAGCAGTTGTTGGGGAAAAAGAATTAACGAGAACTGAGATCACCAAAAAAGTTTGGGATTACATTAAATCTAAAGATCTTCAAGATCCTAATAATAAAAGACTCATTGTCCCTGATGATAAACTTTCTAAAGTGTTTGGCCACTCCGATCCCATTGATATGATGAAGCTTGCTGGTATTCTCAGCAAACACACCAATCCTTGATAAACATGGAGGGGGGGGTAAAGAATGGAACTAGCTGCGCATCAAAAAACCTTTTTCCACAGTCTTTTAAGCCTTGGTCGCCTTCAACATTTTCTTATTTATTGTTTCGCCTTTTTTGGCCCTCTTGGAACGCTTCTCTCTCCTTCTTTTATGCCCAATGCTTTCCGGTTTTACCACTTTCTTCTGATCTTTTTTCCTCTTTTCCTCATTAAACTCAAAGTCGATGAATGGAAAACAATTCTGATATTTGCCCCTTTTCTTCTCTATTGTTTAGTCTCGGCCTATTTCACTCATAACCGTATTTATGAAGTCGATTCTTACCCTTTGTTCCGTTCTTTTTTATTTATCTCTCAATGTCTTTTTATGTTTGGCGCAGCTTTCTGTTTAAAGGTGGATCAAAAAAAACTAATCAGCTTCTATCTTGCTGGCTTTTTCATTTCTCTACTTGTCGGATACATCTTTTTTATTGGCTTCTATAGTGGATTTATCTCCTTTAGAACCATCGAACATTTTTCAGTTGAAACTCAAATGGGGTGGGGACTGCTCCGTTTTTCTCCGGGAACTTACCCCAATGAATATGGAAATATTGGTAGCTTTGCTCTATCAAGCTTACTTCTCCTATACGCTAAAAAAAAACGCTTTCTAACTCTTCTTTTTGCAGCTTTAACATTTATCGCCCTACTCCTTACCACAACACGTACTGCATACATCTCTTTCGGTGTTACCCTAGTTTATCTTTGCTTTACTTCTACCGAACTCCGAAAAGTGATGTTTAAATTTCTCCTTTTTGGAACAGTAATCCTTTTTCTACTCAAAGAATACTCTATCAATATCTTCTCAATTTTTATCAGGGGAATTAAGGCAATAAGTTTAATGGAAGGTTCAGCAGGAATACGCCTTTCTTACTGGATAAAAGGCTTTAAAGATCTCGATCAAAATATCATTTTTGGAAATGGGTTTAGTGCAAACATCTATGCTCATAATATTTACTTAGAACTCCTTTTTGAATTAGGAATTATGGGCGCTCTCTTACTGGTTTTAACCGTAATTTATTACTTAAGTAAAAATAGTCATTCAATCCAAAAGCTTTTTGTAGATAGAGAAAAGGAAACAACAACTCAGATCATGATTATTGGGCTGATTCATACATTCCTTTTTGCATTGACAAATCATAACATGCACCACCACTTAACATGGCTTTCCTTCCTCCTTTTTAATGCCTCTCTAAAACGGTTTTCTCAAGTACGCTGGAACTCTTCGTACTTTTCGCGAACAAGTGCTTGAAACTTTTGTTTGAAAACCTCTTCTCGGAAAGTTTCAGCATGTGCGCAAATAACGTTAGGATCAAATACCTTTTCCTCAAAATTTTCAACCGCTTTCATCAATGATGATACAGTTTGCTCCGGGAAAAATAGTCCTGTTTGTTGATCAATGACAGTTTCTAATGCCCCCCCTCTTCCAAAAGCAATGACAGGTGTCCCACACGCTTGAGCTTCTACAGGAAGAATTCCAAAATCTTCTAAAGCTGCAAAAATAAAACCTTTTGCTTTTTGTAGATAATTACGAAGTGTTAGGTTGTCTTGGAAACCAAGAATCTCGATGTTTTTTTTAGCTTTCGCTTTGATTTTCTCCATTTCAGGACCATCACCTATTACAACTAGTTTCTTATCGGTCATCTGACTAAAAGCTTCCACAATGAGATCCATCTTCTTGTAAGGAACCATTCTTGAAGCTGTGAGATAAAAATCTTCCTTATTCTCTTCGAGCTTGAAATAATCAAGATTAACAGGAGGGTGAATAACGGAAGCTTCTTTTTGGTAAAGCTTCTTAATGCGCCGTGCCACATAATGAGAGCTGGCAACATAAGCATTCACACGAGCCGACGAATGTGCATCCCACATCCTTAAATAATGGAGAAAAAATTTCGCAAGAATTCCTTTTGGACCACTCTTCAGGTTTGATTCACGAAGGTACTGCTGGTAAAGATCCCAAGCATAACGCATCGGGGTATGACAATAACAAATATGAATCTGCTCAGCATACGTTAAAACCCCCTTAGCAGTTGAGTGAGAAGAAGAGATGACAAGGTCATAGTCACTTAAGTCAAACTGTTCAATCGCTAAAGGAAAAAGAGGGAGGTAGGAACGGTATTTCTTCTTGGCTCTGGGAAGCTTTTGAATGAATGAAGTCTTAATACTCATCAATTCAAAAGGTGTTCCGATTAAATTTTTAGGATCTTTGACTAAAGTAAACAGGTCCGAAGGAAATGTTTCGGTAAGAGATTCCAAAACCTTTTCCGCTCCACCAATCGTTGTTAACCAATCATGTATGAGTGCTACTTGCATGCCAATAGACTGTAAGGGAAAAGACATCACCATGCAACTATTTCTCCTTGCATGATCTTTTAATATCTTGTATATCTTTCCTGTTTAGGATCAAACCAAAAGTGAAGGCAATGCATGTATTTCTTCCCGGCGGAGCAGGCTATGTTGGCTCACTTTTAGTCCTCACTTTACTAGATGCTGGTTATGCAGTAACAGTTTATGACCTTTTTCTTTATGGAGAAGATATTTTTGATGCAATTAAAGATCATGCAAATCTCACCCTTGTAAAGGGAGATATTCGAGACCTTAAGCACATGGAAGAAGCTTTGAATGGATGCGACCATGTGATTCATTTGGCCTGTATTTCGAATGACCCAAGTTTTGAGCTCAATCCGAATCTTGGAAAATCTATTAATCTTGAGCCCTTTGAGCCCTTTGTGCAAATTGCAAAGAAAAAAGGGGTTAAACGGTTTATCTATGCTTCTTCTTCTTCTGTTTATGGAGTTAAAGATGTCCCTAATGTCACAGAAGATATGGAACTAACTCCCCTTACCGATTATTCAAAGTTTAAAGCTGAATGTGAACAGATCCTTATGAAGTATAAGAGTGACGATTTCATTTGCTCTGTTCTTCGTCCTGCAACGGTTTGTGGCTATGCTCCTAGACAACGCCTCGATGTTGTTGTGAACATTCTAACAAACCTTGCCTATAATACAGGTAAAATTAAGGTCATGGGAGGAGAGCAACTTCGACCAAATATCGATATTCGTGATATGGTCCGCACTTATCTTTTTGTTCTAGAAGCTCCAGCAGAAAAAATCCAAGGGGAAATTTTCAATGTGGGTTATCATAACCACTCCGTATTAGATCTTGGTAAAATTGTTAAAACAACAGTTGAAAAAGAAAAAGCTGTTGAACTCGAAACTATTCCAACAAATGATAACCGCTCCTATCATGTCTCTTCACAAAAAATTGCTGATACGCTTGGCTTTACAGCGGAGTATACAATTGAAGATGCAGTGGAAGGACTAATGAACGCTTTTAGTACAGGAAAACTCCCGGATTCCTTAGAAGATAAGCGCTATTTCAATATCAAAACAATGAAAGTGGCAAATCTCGAATGAAAGCACTAATCACAGGTGGAGCCGGTTTCATTGGAAGTCACCTTACCGAACTCCTTTTAGAAAAAGGACATCATGCCGTTGTATTAGATAATCTACGCTCTGGACGAGTCAGCAACTTTAATGAATTTAAAGACCATCCTCGTCTTCAATTTGTCCAAGGAGATATCCGAAAAATTGAAGAGATCCGTCCCCATTTTGAAAGTGTAGACTGGACCTTTCATTTAGCTGCTTTAGCAGACATTGTTCCTTCGATTGAAAACCCTAGAAAGTACTTTGAAGTCAATGTAGACGGTACTTTCAATATCCTTGAATGTTCGAAAGAAGCAAATGTTAAACGATTCCTCTATGCAGCCTCTTCTTCATGCTATGGAATTCCAGATATGTATCCCACTCCTGAAACCGCGCCGATACGCCCTCAATATCCTTATGCTCTGACAAAGTTTTTAGGAGAAGAACTTGTCATGCATTGGGAGAAAGTCTATAAACTTCCAGCTCTTTCTCTTAGGCTTTTCAATGTCTTTGGACCAAGAGCGCGAACAACGGGAACATATGGCGCTGTTTTCGGAGTCTTTTTAACCCAAAAACTGAACAATAAACCTTTAACAGTTGTTGGAGATGGGTCACAAACAAGAGACTTTACCTTTGTTAAAGATGTAGCAAAAGCTTTTCTCAAAGCAGCTGAATCTTCAGTTTCTGGAGAGACTTTCAATGTCGGAAGTGGGGACCACTATTCGGTTAATCGGATTATTGAACTTTTAAATCACGATTCGGTCAATATTCCTAAGCGCCCAGGAGAGCCGGATGCAACATTTGCTGATGTGAGTAAAATTGAGAAAATACTTGGATTTAAAGTAGAAACTTCCTTTGAAGAAGGAGTCTCTAAACTTTTGGAAAAGACCAATGATTTTAAAGATGCTCCTTTATGGGAAGAAGAAAGCATCAAAGAAGCAACGAAAGCTTGGTTTCAATATTTATCATAAGAGGCATGTATGTTTACAAAGAGATTTGAAGAACTTTCAGAAGTGATCAATAAATGCATCTACTCTTCTACTGACCAAGAGGTGACACAAAACCAAGCCCTCCAGATCTTTCATTCATTGTTACTTCAGACAAAGGAAAATGATGGAACGGTCTTTGTTGTAGGGAATGGTGGGAGTGCAGGCATTGCTTCTCATTTTTCTATCGACCTTCTCAACGCTTTAAAAATCCCATCTCAAACACTTTATGATTCAAATGTGATGACTTGTATTTCCAATGACTATGGCTACGATCAAGTTTTCTCGCGACCTTTGGATTTACTCTTAAAAAGAAATGATCTTTTGGTTTGTGTGAGTAGCTCAGGAAACTCTCAAAACATTTTGAATGCTGAAGCTATCGCAAAGTCAAAAGATATCCCGATCATTACATTGAGTGGATTTGAGCCTCACAATCCTCTGCGAAGTTTGGGAGATTTGAATTTATATCTCCCCATTATCGATTACGGATTGGTTGAAATGGGACACTTTTTTCTCTTGCACACAATCGTTGATTCATGGAACTTTAATCCTTCAATCAATAAACCAGCGGACTTTCGAAGTCATGCCAAGTAAGATTAAAACATTTGAAGAACTCGAAACAATTCTAGAGGAAGAAAAGAAAGAAGGGGAAAAAGTTGTTCACTGTCATGGAGTCTTTGACCTCCTCCATCCAGGACATATCAGACACCTTAAAGAAGCAAGAAAACAGGGAACAAAACTTGTTGTATCTCTGACTTCTGACCGTTTTGTGAATAAGGGACCAGGTCGTCCTGCTTTTAATGAGACCTTGCGTGCTGAAACTCTTGCCACTTTGAATTGTGTTGATTACGTTGTTTTGAATGATGCCCCCGATGCTGTTCATTGTATTCAAAAGATAAAACCCAATGTATATGTAAAAGGAAAAGAATACTCTGATCATGCTAAAGATATTACGGGGAAAATTGCTGACGAAACTCGAGCTGTCCAAGAGGCAAATGGGACTGTTTATTACACTGATGATATTGTTTTTAGCTCATCATCTCTCCTGAACCAACATTTTGAAAACACCAATCCAAAACTTCGCACCCTTCTCGCAGAAATCAAAGAAACCTACTCAATTGATCATCTTATCCATAAAGTCGATGCTCTAAAAGATCTTCGTATTCTTATCGTTGGAGATGCCATCATTGATGAATATCAATTTACTGACCCAATGGGTCAATCTGGGAAAGGACTCCACATGGTTGCACGGAACAGAGAGAATGAGCGTTATTTAGGAGGTTCTTTAATCATTGCAAACCATATCGCCCAATTTTCAAACCATGTCTCTCTCCTCACCTCGATTGGCCAAAACTGTCCTCATCAAGCGATGATCCATGAGTTGCTTAATCCGAAAGTTAAAAAAGAGTTTGTCTATCTTCCTAACCACTCGACCCTAACTAAAAAACGTTATGTGATGAAAGATGGAACACGGTTATCCAAACTTTTTGAAACTTATTCAACAAACGATTCTCTTTTAACAGACAAAGAAACCAAGCAAATCATTAAATACTTAAAAGAGGAGACAAAGGATTTTGATCTTATCCTCGTATGTGATTTTGGGAATGGTTTTACAAACCCTCTAATTATCGATGCTCTTTGCGATTTACCCAACTTCTTGGCCGTTAACACTCAAACAAATAGTGAGAATCGAGGCTTTAACGTTGTGACTCATTATCGACGCGCTGATTGTATTTCATTGAATGAACCAGAGCTGCGCCTTTCAGCCCACGATCGGTATAGTGCTATGGATGGCCTTGCTTGTGATATCTCTGAGCTCTTAAACTGCTCAAATACATTTATTACTCAAGGTGTCCGCGGCGTCTATTGTTTTTCTGAAAATGAATCTGAGCTTCACATCCCAGCCCTTGTCACAAATACAATAGATCGCGTTGGTGCAGGGGATAGTTTTTTTGCAATTGCTGCCATGTGTGCTGCTAAAAGATATCCTCTAGTCATCTCCGGTTTCTTAGGATCGATTGCATCTGCACTCAATGTCCAAATCGTCGGGAATAAAGAACCAATAAAGAAAACTCCTTTTAATAGATTTCTTACGAGGTTCCTCAAGTGAATCAAATAGATCTATTTTTCGCCCATTCAACCACGAAGTGCAACAAAAACTAAAATAAAAACTGGTCAGAGATGGCTAAAACCTCTACCATGCGGTGATTTTTATAGTAAATATCGTAATCATTAACAGCTAATGTATTGGAAGTGTATAGATCAACGAGATTTATCGATAGATAAATCGAAATAGTGGTGAGTTATAGTGGAGCGAAAGTGTACGAAGGTTTATCTGAAAATCACTACCACAGGGAGAGCTTTATAGCAGCGCAGAGTCAAAGCAATATCTTATACTTATAGCTTTATTCTGTTATGCAAAGACCTGCAATACCTCCTTGTTTAATACGTGGCTCAAAAAAATATCCATCCCCGAACTAGAGCCCGGGCAAGTTGTCATTTTGGATAATGCCAGTTTTCATAAATCGAAGACGAGTATCGAGCTGATCAAAAAAGGGGGATGCAAGGTCCTATTTTTGCTACCATACTCCCCAAACTTGAATCCTATTGAAAAATTCTGGACTAACTTTAAAATGAAGGTGAATAGGATACCGCTATGAACAAGTCGATAGGGGAAAGGAAGAGCAAGACGTTATCAAGAGAGTCATCGCAGAATATAAGATGAATGGAATCCTTAACAAATATCAGATTAACTTAAGAAGATGGGGGTATACAAAATAGAGGTGTTGAAAGTTGGAAGATCATCGTCTACATTACCTTTTCACCGGAAATCTTAATTAATCCGAAAAATCTTCCACCTTTCAATCGATCAAAATATGATGCACCTTAACAACTCCTCAAGTCTTTGCCAAGTATCAGAATCCATTTGGTATCTATCTTCAAA
>JAUHQH010000084.1 GCA_030408485.1 Candidatus Neptunichlamydia sp.
AGATGGTACCATATATTCCTTAGAGTATAATTTCACTTATGAAAAATGCACTTTTTAAACTTCTCTTAGCTCTCGGGCCAAAAAAGAAATTTGAGCGAGAAGATGAGCCCCGCATCTTAGTTGTTTCCACAACAGGACTCGGTGATTCTCTTTGGGGAACACCTGCTGTTAAAGCGCTTAGAAAAAAACATCCCAAAGCCCATATCGCTCTTTTAACAAGTCCTATTGGAAATGAACTCTTTAAAAACAACCCTCATCTCGATGAAATTTTTGTTGTGAAAGATTCTGCTCTTTTTTCTTCGCTAAAACTTCTTCCCATCTTGAGAAAGCGCGCTTTCGACACTGCCTACATTTTTCACCTCTCGCAGCGCCCCATCCTTCCAATCGTCTCACTTGCAGGCCCTTCAAAAATTATAGGAACCGTAGGGATTAACAAAGGGCTTGACCATCTTTTAACAATACCCATGGAACAAGCGCATCTTCACGAAATTGAGCGCCGCTTAAAAATTGCCGATTGTCAAAATGATTGTCCAAAGATGGAGATTTTTTTAATAGAAGAAGAAAACAATGCTTCCTTTGAGCATCTAGCGGAATCCCCTCTTTTGGTCGGGATCCATCCTGGAGCAAAAGATCGATTTAAGCAGTGGAAACCCAAATATTTTATTGAAGTTGGTCAGAAACTTGTCCAAGAAAAGGGCGCGACTGTTCTGATTACAGGAGACGCTTCTGAAGCTGAGCTTGCTGAGGAAATCGCAAAGCATATTCCTCGAGCCATCTCTTTTGCAGGTAAACTCTCTGTGCGCAGCTTAGCTGCTCTTATCGAGAAACTCGACTTCTTCATTACTAATGATACAGGACCTATGCACCTTAGCTTTGCAATGGAGACTCTCACTTTTGCCCTCTTTTCTCCTACCGACCCCTCCTTATGTGGTCCTCATAAAATCAATCATGGGTTTGTCATTCAAAAACCCCGTTCATGCAATCCTTGCATTCAAAAGAAATGTGTCTCTCCCTTCTGTATGGAACAAATTGCTCCTTCAATGGTTTATCAGGTGATCAATGCGCATTTAAAAACTTGAAGGAACGGATCTCTATTTGCGCCTCCAAACTCTAGAAAAAGAAATTTCTCATATCCGCAAAACCAAAGAACCTACAACTTTCGTAAACCTTATTTTTCTTGAAGGGGGCTGTTGAACGTTGAAAGATTTTTCGGATAAATTAAGCTTTTTGGTGAAAAGATAATTTGATCGAGACCTTTAAATGCCTATTTCATGATGACACTATTATAAGATTCTTCAGAAAAATCCTGAAGTCCTTTTCCCTTTCTCAACAACATCTAGAGTAACCTGATTCCATATATCCCACTCTGTTTTATGAGCTTCTGGATGTTTCTTCATATCTTCAAGCCATTCAATGGCATAAGCTCTTGACCTTTGCTTTGCATCGTTATTTCCATACTCTTGAGACTTTTTTCGTAATACTTACAAAAATCAATAGCAAGCTGAAAAAGCATCTCTTCCTTAACAACTAATCCATCATTCTGCTGAGAAGCAGGTATTTTGATTCTATTTTCGATAATCTTTCCAAAATCATCATCTACTCCCATCAAATGCTAAAAAGGAATATCCTTTGCTTCATCTAGCAGAAAGTCAAATCGGAGACCTAACGTTTAAACTCCTAGAATATTGTAAAACTCGGTATCAAGATTTTAAAAACAATATCCTTCTCCTTCTTAAACAATTCAAATTTCAAGCAGCAATAACCAATCCAAATGAAAAAGCGCGTTTTTTTCAAAATCTGGACAAAAAGATTGCAACGCAACAAGGAACCCAAAAAACAAAACTTTATCAATTGCAAAGGATGCGACTGAAAAATGGTTTCAATCTCCTCTTTTTGCTTCTTTTGAAGATTCGGGTTTTTTGTTTAGCTTTTTGGATGGTAGCATTAAATTCGTCAACCACTGCTCAGGTGGAACAATGGAGATAGCCGGAGGATGTGGGGTTGTTGTTGAAAACATGCAAGGAGAATACTCCACATGGCTCGGTTATTTTCATCGCGGGATTTCTATAAAAGCTAACTATGAAGAGATGGATATCGAAGAAAATGATATTCCCCAAGCTGTACCTATAGGATATCTTTAACCTCCCCTTCCAGGACATCCTTAATGTAAAGGTTATACTCTTCTTCACCTAGTCATTGCAAATAGGTTTGTTTCTGGTGTGAAAGTTCTTTTAGAAAGTAGAGATACAGTGATCATCATGGGGAGGAACGTCTCTAGAAATGGCGCAAAGACTCAGTTATCAA
>JAUHQH010000085.1 GCA_030408485.1 Candidatus Neptunichlamydia sp.
ATCGAGATTTTTTAATGCAATGTTTATCTTACTTTTTAACATTAATAGTTGTAAGTCTCTATAGAAATAATTCAGTAATCTGAGCAATTTTAGGCAAGAATTAATTGTTGCATAGAAATTCCTTAAGTGAATAATCTCTCCATTTAAAGACTTGTGTAAAGAAGTATGCTTTAATTTCTTGGAGTCGATTGTTTATGGGTTACCCTACTTTGAATAAAAAAAAATTGAAACCTGCGCCTAATATTATAGGGATTTTAGCAGGGAAAGGAGGAGTTGGAAAGTCAACAATTACGACTGAGCTGGCATTAGCTCTAAATAAAGAAGGCTATAAGGTTGGGGTTTTGGATGCGGATATCTACGGCCCTTCTATCCGTCATCTTCTTCCCGAAGATGTCTTCCCTAAGACCGTAGGGGAAAAAGTGCTTCCTGCTGATTCCAAAGGGGTCGCAGTGATCTCCTCAGCCTATTTCCGAAAAGAAAGGGGATTCACAGGGGTGCGAGCCCCAATAGCCAATCAAATCATCGCCCAGTTTATTGAGGAGGTCGAATGGGGCTCCTTGGATTTCCTTCTCGTTGATTTCCCTCCTGGGACTGGCGATGTTCAGATCACCTTAATGCAAAGACTTTTTTTCAATGGGGCAATTATTGTGACGACTCCAGGGAAGCTTTCCCTTTTAGATGTGCGGCAGTCGATGGACATGTGTCTTCAAATGGGAGTCCCCCTTTTAGGAGTCCTAGAAAATATGAATTATTACCTTGTTCCAGGAAGCGAAACCCGTCACTATTTATTTGGAAAAGAAGGAGGAAAAGCGTTAGCTGAAGAATTTGATGTGCCTCTGATCGGTGAAATACCCATTGATCAAGGGCTGAATCAACAAGACATGGAAAAGACTTCTACTCCTCTTTTTGAGAAACTAGGAAAAACAGTTATGGACAAGATTAATGAAGAGAAGAGGTGTAAAATAAAGAGGGTAGATCGGTATCATTTCTCTATTGAATGGTTAGATGGTAAGAAAAGTCTTTACCAATTTAGTGATGTGCAGGGAAAGTGTCCTTGCATTGAGTGCATAATGAAAAATGAAACGTGTGCAGTTGATATTGAAGGAATAGCAATTCACTCAATAGGAAACTATGGGGTTCAATTTAGTTTCTCTAAAGGCTGCTCCAAAGGAATTTACCCATTTTCATATTTAAGAAGATTAGATCGATGAAGACGTGGATCATTATACTCCTCAGTTCTTGTATTGCTATTGCTTGTAGCAAAATGCCGCAAAGTTCTTTTATGTCTGAAAATGGAAAAGTGAAGGTACTCTCTACAACAGCAATGATTGATGACTTGGTTGCCGAAATTGGAGGAGAAGAGATTGATCATACCTGTTTAATTGTAGGAAACTTGGACCCCCACAGCTACGAACTTGTTAAAGGAGATGATGAAAAGTTCTTTCGAGCTGATCTGATTTTTTATAATGGATTAGGGCTAGAGCATGGGGCAAGTCTTCATGAACACCTAGAAAAACATCCGTATGCAATAGGTATAGGAGATCTTTTGATTCAGGAACATCAAGAGGCATTTCTTATGATTGATGATCAACTAGATCCTCACTTTTGGATGGACATCGAACTTTTTTCACGATCCATTACCCCTATTGTTGTAGCTCTTTCTGAAAAAGATCCAGCTCACGCAGCACTGTATAAAGAAAGAGGAGAGAACTTAAGAAATAAAATGCTTGAAAAGGATCAGGATCTTTTTGAGAAAATTCAAAAAATTCCTCCTGCAAAGCGTTATTTAGTTTCGAGTCACGATGCATTCTTTTACTTTGCAAGGAAATATTTAGCAGAACCGAAAGAAGAAAATTGGGAAAAAAGATTCACTGCGCCTGAAGGACTTGCACCTGATGGTCAAATGAGCGTTTGTGATATCGAAGAAGTTAGTGATTTTCTTTGTGAACATCAAATCTCTGTTGTTTTCCCTGAAACAAATGTTAACCGTGATGCTCTAAAAAAAATCGTTGCTATCTGTCGAGAAAAAGGGTTCCATGTTAGAATAGCAACGACTCCTCTATATGGAGATACAATGGGAGTAAAAGGGGCAGGGGCTGATACCTATCTTGATATGATCGAACATAACGTTCATACTCTTGCCGATCAACTTTCAAAAGAATGATTTATCATAGAGAGGTTAAGTTCATGAAACATGCAATCGACATTCATCAGTTAACCGTAAACTATGAGAAAACCTCAGCACTTTGGGATATCAATGTTTCGATTCCCAGTGGAAGCCTTGTAGGGATTATTGGTCCTAACGGCGCAGGGAAAAGTACTCTTTTAAAAGCTCTCCTTGAACTCGTTAACCCCTTATCGGGGAGCGTCTATTTTTTTGGAAAACCTTTTGCAAAGGTAAAGGATCGGATTGCGTATGTTCCTCAGAAAGGGACGATTGATTGGGACTTTCCGATCACAGTTTTTGATGTTGTTTTAATGGGAAGATATCCCAAGCTTAAAGGATTAAAGTGGTACAAAAAAGCTGATAAAGAAGCTGCTAGAAAGGTTTTAGACTGTTTAGAAGTGGGCTCTCTTGCAGATAGACAGATTAGCGCTCTCTCAGGTGGACAGCAACAACGTCTATTTATTGCTAGGGCGCTCCTTCAAGAAGCAGATGTTCTTCTACTCGATGAACCCTTTGCTGCCGTTGATAAAGCAACGGAAGAAATCATTATTCAAATGCTTAAAGATCTCAGAGATCAAGGGAAAACAATTCTAGTTGTACATCATGATTTAAAGACAGCACATGATTATTTTGATCAGGCACTCCTCATCAATACCTCGCTTGTTTCCAGCGGAAAGACAGAGGATTCGCTATCGACCGACAATCTCGCTCGCGCTTATGGGCAAAAAGGGGAACTTTTAGATGAGGCGACACGTCTATCGACTGCTGAAAAAGCGGGGCTTACAACATGACGTTCTTTGATTTCTTTGTGAACCCCCTTTATCGCGCTCCTTTTATCGGTTCGATGTTGATGTGTCTATCTGCAGCGATTATAGGGGCTCTGATGTTTGTTAAAAGGCGCAGCCTTTTAGGAGAAACACTATCTCATGCGACCTACCCTGGAGTTGTATTTGGAGCGCTAGTAGGCGCTCTCTTTTTAGAACCCACTTCCCTTTCATCGGTTTTTATTGTTTTAGGAGGAGCCTTTCTTTTTGCGTATTTTGGACTCGAAATTATTGAACGTTTAAGAAACCGCTTGCGTGTTCACTTGGATGCAGCCCTTTGCCTTGTCCTCTCTGTCTCACTAGGGTTAGGCGTTGTTTTTGCGAGTCGTATCCAATTTACTCACCCTCTTTGGTATCAACAATCGCAAGTTTTTATTTATGGCCAAGCGGCTACAATGACAGATATCCATATCGTGATTTATGGAGTGCTCTCCTTAATCGTTACTTTTTTCGTTCTCTATCGTTTTCGAGAAATTGAACTTGTCTTCTTCGACGCCCTTTTTGGAAAAAGTATTGGGTTAAATATTCACCGCGCATTTAGGGGAGTCTTTTTTCTTCTGATTCTATCAATCATTGTAGGGATTCGAAGTGTAGGGGTCGTTTTAATGGCGGGAATGTTAATTGCACCTGCTGCCGCTGCTCGGAGTTTTACCGATCGTCTTTCTTATCTCCTTGTTTTATCAGGATTCTTTGGACTCCTGAGCGGGTTTGGAGGGAACTACCTATCTGTTAAACTTTCGGAACAAGGACTCATTTATCCAACGGGTCCAATGATTCTCCTTTTTGCAGCTTCAATCGCTCTTTTATCCCTAATCTTTGCACCAAAAAGAGGAGCGGTTTGCAGGCTTCTTCGGATCTCTTGTTTTCGCAATCGGTGCCAATCGGAGAATATTTTAAAAACTCTTTGGAAAGAAGGGAAAGAAGTTTCTCACGATCCAGAAGGGGTCTTGAAATGGAATCAGATGAATAAGCTTCGGTTTAAAAGGATCCTTTTTTCGCTGAAAAGAGAAGGATGGATCGATACTGTTTCAAAAGGGAGAATTTTACTCACTCCTGACGGGATTAAGCGGGCCGAGCGTCTTGTGCGACTCCACCGCTTATGGGAACTTTATTTAGTTTCGTGCTTAAAAGTCGATGAAGAAAGGGTCCATCATAGTGCTGAAGAGATGGAGCATATTTTAACTCCTAGCCTTGAAGAAAGGCTCAGTAAACTCCTCAATCATCCGAAAAAAGATCCTCACCAAAAACCAATCCCACAAGGAGACTTCTGATGAATCCTTATGCGGGCCAGTCTTTTTTCACCTTTTTTGAGGTTCTTTTTCACCGCATTTTCCTATTCTTGAAAGGAGACTTGCATGCCCCTGCTTCAGATGAGGTTCAACTTCTAGTTTTAACCTTGATTGCCCTTTCATGCGCTTTAGTCGGAACTTTCCTTGTTTTAAAGAAGATGACGATGCTTGCCAATTCCCTTTCTCATACAATCCTTCTAGGAATTGTTGGAGCCTTTCTCATTGGGAAGTATCTCTTTTTGCAAGATCGAGGTCTTTATACCCTTCATATTCCCTCTCTGATTATTGGAGCTCTAATCACAGCTCTTTTCACAACGTTTAGTACGGAATTTCTCCATAAGAAACTCCGTCTTCAAGAGGATGCGAGTATTGGGCTTATTTTTACCGCCTTTTTCGCTTTAGGGGTTGTTTTAGTCACGACCCTTTCTCGTAACAGTCACTTGGGGATTGAGGCCATTATGGGGAATGTCGATGCTCTCCACCCTGATAATGTGAAACAAGTGTTTTATCTATTCCTTTTTAATAGTGCGATCGCCTTTTTCTTTTTCCGTCGCTTAGAGGTAATAGCCTTTGATTCTCAACTAGCTAAGAATTTTGGAATCTCTCTTGTATTTTTTAATTACCTTTTAATGTTCCAAACAGCACTGACTGCCATCGGCTCTTTTCGAGCGGTGGGAGTTTTTCTCTTTCTTGCTTTCTTAGTCGCCCCCGTTTTGACGGCCCGTTTTTTTACTCATCGACTCAAACTCCTGCCACTTTTAGCAGGAGCGATTGGTGTGATTGCCTCGATAGTTTCTGTAGCCCTTTCGAGACATTTCCTTTCTGTGTATAATATTCCTTTAGCTACATCAGGACTTGCTGCCAGCATTTTGGGATTATGTTTTGCCTGTGGAGCTACTTATCGTCTAAGGAAAATGCGATGAAAAAGATTTCTATTCTTGGAAGTACCGGATCGATTGGGAAAAATGTTTTAGCAGTTAGTGAGCATTTGGAAATCGAAGTTGTTGCCCTTTCCGCACATTCAAACATCGATCTTCTTAAGCAGCAGGCGCTCAAATGGCGCCCAAAATGTATTGCTGTGTTTGATGAACGGCAAGCTTTTGAACTTCAAAAGCGTCTTCCAGAAATGACCGTTTTAGCTGGGATGGAAGGGTTAGTTGCAGTGGCTACCCTTGCTGAGGCAGATTTCATTGTTTCATCTATTGTTGGAGCAAAAGGAATCCTTCCGACGCTTAAGGCGATTGAAGCAGGAAAAACGATTGGGCTTGCTAATAAAGAAGCCTTGATTGCTGCTGGCGAACTGATTATGAGTGCTGCAAAAAAACAAGCTGTCGATATCCTTCCGATCGATAGCGAACATAGTGCGATTTTTCAGTGTTTACAGGGTGAATGTCTCACTGGTGTGCGCCGCCTTGTTTTAACAGCGTCAGGTGGACCCTTCAGAACTTATTCTGTCGAAGACTTTGAAAGGATTGCCCCAAGCTCTGCTCTTAACCATCCAACATGGAAAATGGGGAAAAAAGTGACAATTGATTCTTCTACTTTGATGAATAAGGGGCTAGAAGTCATCGAAGCAAAATTTCTCTTTGATATTCCTGTAGGGAAAATTGATGTGGTAGTACATCCTCAAAGCATTATTCATAGTTTGGTTGAATTTATTGATGGATCCCTTCTTTCTCAGATGGGAGAACATGATATGAAGATTCCCATCCAGTATGCTTTGACCTATCCAAAGAGAAAAAAAGGAATTGTTCCTTGTTTCGATTTCGAGAAATATTCTAAACTAGAGTTTTTTAGCCCAGATCTGGAAAACTTTCCTTGTTTAGGTCTTGCTTATGAAGCAGCAAAGCAAGGAGGGACTCTACCCTGTTTTATGAATGCGGCAAATGAAGTATTAGTTGACCAGTTTTTAGAAGGAAAAATTAGCTGGATAGAGATAGGGAAAAAATTAGAAACCCTAATGGGGACACATCGAGCGCTTCCTCAAGAAAGTTTTGAAGTACTTCTTGAAGTAGATGAAGAGGCGCGACAAATGGCAACCTTACACGAATCATTGAGGTGATTTTGCAAAGTATTATTTATATCGGTCTTGCAATTCTTGGATTGAACTTTCTCGTTTTTATTCACGAGCTAGGGCACTATATTTTAGCCCGTCGAAATGGAATGAAAGTCGAAGTCTTTAGTATTGGTTTTGGTAAACCTCTCTTTAGTTGGATGCGGGGTGGGGTTAAATGGCAAGTCTGCCCTATCTTTTTTGGAGGGTATGTTCGCATTGCCGGAATGGAAAAAGAGGGAGATCTTGAACCCTATGAAGTTCCCGATGGGTATTATTCCAAAAAGCCTTGGGTACGTATTAAAGTAGCTCTAGCAGGCCCAGTTGTTAACCTTGTCTTTGCGCTCGTTGCTTTTTCCGCCATTTGGGCTCTTAAAGGAAGAGATAAACCTTTCGCAGATTTCACACAGGTCATTGGTTATATCGATCCGCATTCCGAGCTGTATCAAAATGGGGTGCGTCCAGGAGATGTCTTATCGGAATATAATGAAAAGCCTTTTGAAGGGTACCAAGATTTGGTTTATGCTGCTTTAGTAAATGGCCGCCCTGCAAATCTAGAAGGGGTAAAAGTCGACTATTTCACCCAAGAAAAAGTTTCTTACGATTGCACAGTGACTCCTTATGAAAGCTCACTCACTCCTAAAGGGATAAAAACAGTTGGAATCTTAGCTCCTGCAAGCTATCTCATTTACCATTCTTCACTTTATGACGATCTTCCTCTTGAACATAGTGGAATCGAGCCCCATGATCGGATTGTTTGGATGAATGGAGAAATCCTTTTCTCTAATGCACAGCTCATGCAGATTCTCAATAGCAACAAAGTTTTATTGACAGTTGAAAGGGAAGGAAAAACTTTTCTTGGAAGAGTTCCTCGTATTCCTCTCAATGATCTTCGCCTCTCTCATGAAGAAATGGTAGAGATTGAAGATTGGAAATATGAAGCTGGATTCTATGGAAAAGGGGAATCCTATCTATTTATTCCCTATAACCTCTCGTATAATCTTCACGTTGAGAAGGGACTTTATTACATCAATGATGAGTCAAAAGTTGCCCGCGCGTCGTCTGCAATGAAAACCTCTCCTCTCGATGTGATGCTGCATCCAGGTGATCGGATCATTGCTGTGGATGGAATTCCAGTCGATACGCCGGTTGCTTTTCTAAAAGAAATGCAAACACCACGCGTACAAATTATTGTTAAGCGAGGAGAAAATCTGGACAAAATCTCCTGGAAGGATGAAGATCATATCTTTATGACAGGAACCGATTGGGATAATCTATTGCCGATTTCTTCAACAATTGGTTGTGAAAATGGAGTGAAAACCAGTGGAAAATTTCATCTCTTAAATCCCGTGACTCCGATCCGACTCATAGATTTTTCGATGACAGAAAAAGAACGGAAAGATTTTGATGAAAAAATGGAAAAACAAGTCGCTGAAGCGGAAAAAATTTCAGATCCAGAAGAAAGAGAGCAAGTTCTAAGCTATTTGGATACTTATCAAAGCAGACTGATGCTTGGCGTTGCATTAACAGATCGTACTGTCAATTACAACCCCGATCCCATGACCCTTTTTGAGAATGTTTTCAGTGAAATTGCTCACAATCTTACCGCCCTCTTTACAGGATCTCTTTCTCCTAAGCAATTTGGAGGACCCATCTTCATCATGCAAGTGATGCGCAAAAGTTGGGGCATTGGAATTAAAGAAGCCTTCTTTTGGCTAGGAGCGATTAGCCTTAACCTCGGGATTCTAAATCTTCTTCCCATCCCTGTTTTAGATGGAGGGCATATTTGCTTCTCAATTCTCGAAAAATTGCGTGGAAAACCTTTAAATGCAAAGACCATGCAACGGTTGGTGATTCCATTTGTTGTACTATTAATCTTCCTCTTTATTTATTTAACCTTTAACGATATCACCCGGATCTTTGGGCGGTTTTTCTGAACCACAGAAAGCACAGATGTTTACGGATAGGGAAAAGAGTTTTTTCCAATACATATCCAATGAATTTGGATATGTATTGGAGTTCATCCTTGACCCTTTCAAAAAGAATCAAGCAAGTAGTTCTCTATGTACTCTGTGCTCTTTATGGCTGTCTCTTATACACATCTGACG
>JAUHQH010000086.1 GCA_030408485.1 Candidatus Neptunichlamydia sp.
GAATAGGAACACTTTGTGTGACACTTCCTACCAGGATATGCTTGCTGCTTATTCCTTCCATTAATTTGTAAAAGGTTGCCCAGCCAATAAGTGCAAACATGACAAAAATTGCAGGAGAAGCTCCCACTTTCAAACACCTAATAAAAGTTGCGGGTTTAAATCGATAATCATTCGTTCCAAATATTTCTTAATTTTTATTAGAAAGAAACATCGAGCCTAGGATAAGAATTTGAACAATGATTCCAATTCCCGTTGCGATTGCACCCCCTTTCATTCACATGGAAGGGACGTAACCTTTATAACCAAAGATAAAGAGAGGATCGAGAAAGGCATTGACACCATTCCCGATGAGCTGAAAAATGCTTGTTTTGAGCTTTTGAATGTAAAGAAAAAAAGGCGCCTAAAGGCGCGCCCTTAGTGCTTACCAGGTCAGGCTAGCTGACGATTGATACTCCGTGACCCGCGTTTCGAAGAAATTTTTCTCCTTTCCTAGATCGATGGTTTCACTCATCCAAGGAAAGGGGTTTTTAGAATTATATTGGATTTTGAGACCGATCCGCTCTAACCGGCGGTCTGCGATGTATTGGGCATACTCGCGGAACATTGGAGCTGTTAGACCGAGAATTCCTTTAGGAAGGCAGTCTTCAGCATAGCGGATCTCAAGTTCGACCGATTTACGAATTTTTTCGGTGATATGCTTTTGGAATGCGGGAGTCCAGAGGTCTGGGGTTTCTTCCTTAATTCCGTTGATGAGGTCGATTCCAAAGTTTAGGTGAATGGTTTCATCACGCAAGATATATTGGAACTGTTCACCAATACCGGTCATTTTGTTTTGACGGTGCATTGAAAGAATCATTGCAAAACCACTATAGAAGAAGATCCCTTCCATAATGATGTAAAATCCAATCATGTTTTCAAGGAATTTTTGAGCTCCTTGTTGAGTTGCGGTGCTAAAATTATCAGCGAGGATATCTTCAGTCAGCTGCATTTCAAACTTGTCTTTATCATGAATAGAGTTGATCTCGTTATACATGTTGAAGATTTCACCTTCATCCAAGTTTAGAGATTCCACCACATAATGGAAAGTATGGGTATGAATCGCCTCTTCAAAAGCTTGACGAAGAAGATACTGACGACACTCAGGGTTTGTCACATATTTATAGATTGCCAAGGTAATATTATTGGCTACGAGACTTTCAGCTGTGCTAAAAAACCCAAGATTCCTCACGATGACTAAACGCTCGGGTCCTGAAAGTTTATCTGATTTCCAGGTTTCAATATCTTTAGCCATGGGGACCTCAGTAGGCATCCAATGATTGGCACACCCATTTAGGTAATGTTCCCATGCCCAACTATACTTAAGAGGCATCAATTGATTGACATCAACGGTTGTACAGTTGATCAATCTCTTTTCTGCGGCTTTTGCTCTTTTAGTTGACATATTCATATTGTATCTCCTTCTTATTCTTTTTATTATACCTGTCTCTTATACACATCT
>JAUHQH010000087.1 GCA_030408485.1 Candidatus Neptunichlamydia sp.
GTCCTATTTTCATAAAACTCTTCATGCCACACCCCTTTTCTATCCAAGATCTTCCCTTGGCGATCTTTGATAGAGAAGCTGGATTTTTCCATCTAGTTTTTCGATAACCATTAATTTAGAGCGGCGTAGTCAATCTTCTACCCTGCTCTCACTTTTGTTGGGTTTTCGTATCCCAGTCTTGAGTGTCTTCTCTTAGTATTGTAATAACACTCTATATAATTAAATATCTCATTTTCAGCAGCTTTTACATCTCTGTAAATCTTTCCTCTGATGCACTTTCTTTTCAGCGTGCTAAAAAAGCTCTCCATTACTGCATTGTCATAACAACTCCCTTTGCTGCTCATGCTTCCCATCATTCCATTGTTTTCAAAAAAAACTTTCAACCTCCTTTTGCGTAAGGTGAGTTAGTTACTTTTGGACATAGTTCCACCCTAACTCTAATGCAAAACTTGGAGGATCGATCACAGAAATTCTCTTAAGATTAAAGCTGATTGCATCCATTTCTAATCTCTATTCTCTTTTGTTTTCAACAGCCTCATCAAGTGGCCAAGCTCAGTTTTTTGTCCTTTAGGTCAAAAAGGGCGATCACCATATAAGCAACGGCAAAAGGATCAAAATTTAAGAAATCTAAAAAACCTCTTAATATACTTGTAGCATGACTCAGGGAGAGATTTTGTGAAGAATGCTGGTGCAATGTATGTGAAGTCCACCGTCTTGACAGTGATCATTGGGATCATCAGTTGAGCAAGGCAGTCAGAACAAGACTTGTTGAAATTTACTGGTTTAAGATCTTGGATAACTCATTGAGATGCGTATTATAACCTCATTTTTACTAAAAGAGATTATTGCATGTCAGCGAGTTACTTTATTCTTAAATTTTTTGTCCTATACAAAGATATTACTTATTTTTAATTGACCCGTTCATTGGACTTTTGAAACAGATCAACGATGAAATCTTGGATTGAAACTACCATAAATAGTTGTAGGTAGCAATCTAGCCTTTGGGTTATAATGAGTCGAAAAAAGTGTTACACAAAATGAACCGTTTGATTTCCCCCTTCCTTTTGGTGACTTTAGGCGTTTTTGTCAGCTGCGCTAGAATAACTCCCAGAGTTACTGGGACTCCCGATGTTGCCGTGAGCATTCCTCCGTATGTCTCCTTAGTCAAAGCAATTGCAGGAGATACAATGACTGTCCATTCTATATTGAGAGGCAATTTTTGCCCTCACACTGCTGAAGCTACACCCGGGCAAATGCAGATGTTGCAAAATGCTGACTTGTTTATTGGTGTTGGGGAAGGCTATGAAAAAAAACTTTTGACAGCTTTGAATGAGGCAAAAAAAACGGTACGTATCTTGCGAATCAATGAGAAAATCCCTCTTCTTGCTTATTCAGAAGATACAAATCATGTCGATCCCTGCAAAGATACCAGTCCCCTTTTGAAAGCTTCAAAAGATCTTCATTTTTGGCTGGGACCTAAGAGTCTCATCATTCAAGCTGAGGTTTTAATTCAAGCCTTGTCTGAACTCAACCCTGAAAATAGTAAGCTTTATCATGAAAATGGAGCTGCCCTGATCAAAAAAATCAAAGCTCTGGATACCCGATTAGAGGAAAAACTCCACCCCTATCAAAAAAAATCGATCATTGTCTCTCATGCTTCTTTGGGCTATTTCTGTCATGATTATAACCTGATCCAAATCGCTATCGAATGTGAAGGAAAAAACCCACGTCCCCAACATATCTCCCGTATCTATGATCATGTAAGACACTCAGGTGTGATCTGCGTCTTTACGAGCCTCCAATTTAATGATAAGGGGACCGAAATGGTTGCAAATGAACTTAACCTTCGTATTGAATCTTTTGATCCTTTAGCAGAAGATGTCTTAGCAACGATTGAGAAAATAGGAAATGATATTACTAGATAACATGGTTATTAAGTTTAAAAAACTCTCTTTTTCCTATGGAACTGTTGATATTTTAAAGGATGTGACAGTTGAAGTTAAGCAGGGAGAATATATTGGCGTTATTGGACCGAATGGAGGGGGAAAAACAACGGCTCTCAAACTCATATTAGGGTTTTTATCTCCAAGAAAAGGATCCGTTAGTGTTGATGTTCCTCTAACAAAAATCGGCTATGTTCCTCAAATCAACGCTTATGACAAAGAATTTCCCATCTCTGTTTTGGAGGTTGTCTTAACAGGAAGTCTAGCAAAATTAAAATGGTGGGGAGGTCTTCCTGGAGAAGAAAAAATCCGCGCAAAAAAACTCCTGAAAGATGTGGGCTGTGAAGGGTTTGAAGAACGCCCTTTTGGAAGTCTTTCTGGGGGACAAGCGCAAAAAGTTCTGATTGCCCGTGCACTCATGTGTGATTCTAAAATTCTCCTATTAGATGAACCGACTGCTAATATCGATGCAGAATCGGAACAAGCGATTTTTACTTACCTCAAAACACTTCAGGGAAAGAAAACGATCTTGATTGTTACACATAATTTTGATGCGATCATTAAAAATGTTGAGCGAGTCCTCTGTTTCCAACACGAAATTTCTTCGATGAAACCTCAAGATGTCTGCAAACACTTTACGATTGGAATGTATCATGAATAATCTTTTGATGACTGGTTTTGTCACAGCTCTTTTCACACAATCATTCCTCCGCTCTGCTCTTTTTGCTGCAATAGGAGCCTCTGTTGCTGGAGGGATTATTGGTTCTTATGTCGTCGTCAAGCGCATTGTCTTTATCAGTGGCAGTATTGCCCATTCTGTTTTGGGAGGGCTAGGGGCAGCTCTTTATATTAAACAAGTCTACCATGTGGAGTGGTTGGAGCCGATTCATGGAGCTTTAGTCGCCGCGATCCTTTCTGCCTGGCTCATCGGTACGATCCGTCTCTATTATAGACAGAGAGAAGATACGGTGATTGCGGCTCTTTGGGCTTTTGGGATGTCAATTGGTGTGATCTTAATTTCTCTGACTCCAGGTTATATAAATGAAATCTCTAATTACCTTTTCGGAAACATCTTATGGGCAAGTAAATCAGATATTGCTATACTTTTGGGACTCGATGCAGTCGTGCTAGTCATGACAGCCCTTTTTCATCGCCGCTTTCTTGCAATTTGCTTTGATGAAAACCAAGCAGCTCTTCAGGGTCAAAATGTCAAACTCCTTTACTTTCTCCTCTTATCTCTTGTTGCTATTACTGTTGTTTTAATGATCCAAGTGGTGGGAGCAATCCTGATTGTGGCGATTCTTTCTCTTCCTGCTGCCATTGCCAATACTTATACCCACCGCCTATCCAAAATGATGGGAGTGGCTGTGATCCTTGGAATGATCATTTCTTTTTTAGGAATGAGTGTTTCGTATTCTCTCAACTGGCCCCCTGGTGCAACACTAGGGTTAACAGCAACAACGATTTATTCGATCAATCTTCTTAGAAGGTGTCGTCGGAAGACTATCCATTCTCATTCAAATTAAAAAAAGAGAGAGAGTATATTCATAGATAGAAATGTTATTATGATCATGTAAAATGAGCTCTTCATGAATGGAAATGAGGAGGCAAGAGGATTCACTGCAGGAGGCGTTAAGAGGAGTCATACTACTAAAAAATAGGAAGACTCAAGGTAAATAACGTTATAAATGCAGATGCTCCGATTTAAATTTTATTGATGGGAATCAGAGAGTAAAGAAAGGACTCAGTAGTCATATAAAAAAACCCTTGCAACGGTATTGTATTCTATTGGCAATAGCCTCGTTTAGAATGGTAGGAAAATCTTTGGTCATTCACATTCGTCGATATGCCGATCGATTTCTAAAGAAGACGCTAATCTTCCAGAGCCATCTATTACTCCAGATGTTAAAGAGGTAGAATTTGATGAGATGTGGCACTTCTATTTAGGTCAAAAAAAACAAAAAATGAATCGTCAAAGGAAGTGGACCGTTGCATAAGGAGAACTATTGCTATTGATAAGGATAATAGGAATACGCGGGCCGCCATTTAGGTCGGATGATAAGGGGCATTAAAGTGGTTTATAAAAGTGAGAAAATGGTCTATAACTCGATCAAAATATGGTGCGACTTTAGTAACTCCTCAAATCTTTGCCGAGTATCAGAATACATTTCTATCTATCTTTCAAGTGATCACTCTCTTTGTCTATATGTAAGAAATAAGCCATTGCCTTGAGACAATTTTTTATTTTGCTAAACCTTATCGCTTTTGGAAAAAGGGCCTTATATGAGAATACAAATGGGTTGGTACGTGAGTACCTTACCTAAAAAAACAAAACTCTAATGATGTAACAGATAAAGACATATAGGAAATTGAGTTTTTGCTTAACAATAAACCTCGAAAAGTGCTAAAATTCTGGGCCTGTCTCTTATACACATCT
>JAUHQH010000088.1 GCA_030408485.1 Candidatus Neptunichlamydia sp.
GAGATGTGTATAAGAGACAGCTCTATGGGAGAATCAAGAACATGAAAGGAGGAAAATAAATGACCCGACGATGGATAGGATCAAACCTCTTGGAAGCAGAGAAAAAGTTCCGAACTGTCAAAGGATTCTTGTCAATAAATGAGGTCCCTTTGAAACGTTAGTGGAACCGCGTTAGTTTCAACTAGAAATGAGACATTCTCTAAATGGTATAAGCTCTTGGGAATCAACCAATCAGTTGCAACATTATCGATGATCTTTGCTTCTAATTATTAATGAATTAAAAAATCTTTTCTAATTCATTAATAATTGTGATAATTCTAAAAATAGAAGTAAAAATTTCTCATTTATTATTTGGGAAGGAGAATCTATCTGGAATTAAAAAGAATCGTTAATCCTGGGTGGGTTTAAGAGAATTATGCAACTATTTTAAAAAGAGGTCATTATGTTGAAGAAATCCTCGATTCTTGTTTTAGCACTTGGAGTCATGCTTATTGCTGGATGTGAATCAAATACTGGAACTGGCGTCCTTGTTGGAGGAGTTAGTGGAGCTGCTATCGGTAGTATTGCTGGTGGAGGAACAGGAGCTCTTATTGGAAGTGCTGCTGGAGTGATTGCTGGGGGGTTTATTGGTGCTTATCTCGATAACCAAGAGTCAAAAAACCTTAAAGAACACAGTCCGCAAACTTATCGACGCGTTGATAATGGAGAAAAGCTTAGTGTGAATGATATCATCAATCTTTCAAGGTCTAATGTAGCAGACGATAAGATTATTGGACTGATTCAGAAAACAAACAGTCATTATACCTTGAATAGCTATCAAGTTGACAAACTGCGAGATGCTGAGGTTTCTAAGCGCGTCATTAACTATATGATTTATAACACCTAATAGACTGAACATAAAAGGATATGTTAGTTCATGCTCTTTTATGAAAAAAGTTTCTAAAGTTAGGGAGTATTGCTTGAATAAAATACAGAAAATTGGGATAAATCCAGTGAAGCCTTGTATTTTAAGAGACAAAGGTATAACCGAAAGTTGTGTTTGAGCATAAAAGAGCATGCCCTTAGGAAGACTTAAAATTTTCCATAAAAATAAGGAGTACGCTCATGGAAAAGTATGAACAAAAAACGGAATTTCAGCAAACTCTTGAAGAGATTGTAAGAGGAGGAGCTCGAAAAATACTTCAACAAGCTGTTGAAAATGAGTTGGTCTTTTAAAAATCAAAAAGCTTCGAGTTAAGGAAGAGATATTGAGTAGTGCTATATTGCCAAAATATATGAGGAGAAGACCGAGCCTTGATACCTTAATTCCAGCGCTTTATCTTAAAAGGACTTCTACAGGAAATATGAGTGAAGCTCTTTCCCCCATTTTAGGAGAGCATGCTAAGAGGCTTTCTGCAACAAAGATTTCCAGCCTCATCCAATGCTCGGAAGAAGAATACAAAGAATGGTACAAGCGAGATCTTTCAGATAAAGAGTATGTCTATTTTTGGGTAGATGGGATTTACTTCAATGTAAAACTTACTAATGACCGTCTGTGTTCTCTTGTCATTATGGAAGCACTTTCTAATGGAAAGAAAGAGATAGTGGCGATTCATGACGGAGAGAGAGAAAGTAAATTATCTTGGAAGATAGTTTTTCAAGATCTAAAGTCAAGAGGGTCAAAAAGTGGTCCCAAACTTACAATAGGAGACGGAGCTCTTGGGTTTTGGGCTGCAATAGAAGAAGAGTTCCCAGGGAGTAGTCACCAACAATGTTGGGTACACAAAACAGCGAACACCTTGGATAAGATGGCAAAATCCGTCCAAGTAGATGCGAAAAAAATGATCCATGATATGTGTATGGCATCGACCAAAAAAGATGAGGTGAAGCCAATGGATGACTTCCTATCCTTCTATGATTATCTAGCCGAGCATTGGCAACATATCAGAACAACAAATCCGATAGAGTCAACCTTTGCAACAATAAGAGATCGATCAAGACAAACGAAAGGGTGTGGATCAAAAGCAGCAACCCTCTCAACAACTTTTAAGTTGTCGATATCAGCAGAGTCTCATTGGAAGAAGCTCCGAGGAAGTCAAGAGATCATCGAGATCATGAGCGGAATAGTTTTCAAAGATGGAGAAGAAGTAGAAGCTGCGGCTCAAAAGTCAGGAGAAAATGAGGGTATGCTCAATAGCGAAACACAATATTTGACAATCTCTCTTAAGAGACACATAAATGAGCGTAAATGAGATAAAGAGTGAGACTTTCTGGAGGTTTAATCATGAAGGATTCCACAAAAATGTGGAAACTCATTGCTCTTCTGGCTTAAAACAATTCAAGAAAATCATTCGTTCTTACGTTTTTTTTCACCTCTTTTTTATTGGGTTACTAGCAGGTGAAGTGATCGCATTTTTCCTTTCCTTGACTCTCCTTTTTCAAACTTCTCTCATTGTCTTTTCACTTGCTATGATCCTCCTAACAGGCTTTACCTACCTGATTCTACTTTTCTATTTTCAAACCAAAAAGCCCGAACAATTTCTAGAGCTTCGCAATTTTTTTATGCTTCACTGCAAGCATGGACTTCCAAAAAACCTGATTCACTCTGAGTATCACCTTTCACTAGCCAATGCGGCTTATCGCTTTGCTGCCCATCTGAGCAAAGAAGAAGGGCAACTCTATGTGCTACCGCCTAAGATGACCTCTTTGAACCAGGTCATGAGGAGAATTACCAATCTATGTCATCGGAAAGATATTCAACGGATGAAAGAGGTTCTCTTTCTCGTCTCGATTAATGAACACATCCAACTGATTAAAAGTGCACCTACCAATCTTGAAGCTCATGCTTCTCTTGCAAATGCTTATGTTGCGCTTTCTCGCCTCTATCAAAAGAACGACTCCCAGAAAGAGAAGTTTAAAACCGCTGCGAAAAAAGCCATTCAAGAATATAAAATCATTGACCACCTTTCACCCAATGACCCTTGGGTCCATGCACAACTTGCTTCTTGCTATCATGATCTACACCAATATCAAGAAGAAATTGCTGAATATGAGAAAGTTTTAAAGCTTTGCCCAGAAGACAAACAAATCCTATTCCGACTCGGTATCCTTTGCTTCCAACAAGGTGAAAATGCACGTGCTCTTCAAATCTATGAGAAGCTCAAAGAGATGCAGTTTTCTCGCGCAGATGAGCTCATCGATTTTTACGATGCGAATCTCAAGGAAGAGTACTTTATCTCATAT
>JAUHQH010000089.1 GCA_030408485.1 Candidatus Neptunichlamydia sp.
TTTTTTATTTCCACTTATTTTCAAACCTTTTTTATCACATCCTTCCATCATCTCTACTGCATTTACAGATTCTAATGTAGTTACTTCTTGTAAAAATTTATTTTCCCAATCTTCATCAACCGATTCCATAGCATTTAGTAAAAATTCTAAACTACCGATCAAAGAACTCAATTCGATCTGATTTTTTTCAAAAGAAGCTAAACACTCACACATCAATTTTAACTGACGCCCATTATATTCACTAATATCATTCATTATTCTCTTATCCTCTTCCTGGAATTATTGTAATAACTTGCCCATTCTTACCAACAACAACTTTGAGCTTATTCACTGCATCATAATATTCTAAGGTTCCAGCAAAACTTCCAGGAAGAGCTTGGCCTTTATTGATCGTATTTTCAATTATAGAAGGCATAAAGCCTCGATCTTGCACTCTATCTAAAGCATGGCCTGTGTACTTCCGGCCATAAATTGTGGCCGGAGTATTCCTTATTTTTTGATATGGTGCATAACTTAATGGAGCACGCTTACTGCCAGCAAAGGAAGTTGCTCTATTTAGATATATCTTAAAGCTATTTGATGACACGGGTAATTTAAAATTTGGAAAAGCCGCTAACTGACTAGCACGAATAGCCGCACAAGCCCCCCCATACTTCCAACGATACTCAAGCCACTATCAATCATTCCAGCAGTTTGCGAAGACATCCCGGTTTTCTGCAAAAGCTGCATTGCCACATTATCTCTTGGGCTCCCAGAAAATGCCGTTTGCAGACCTGTAAAGAAATGATCCAAACCGTGAGCCATGATCAGTCCTCCAACGGGGGCTGCTAAACCACCGCTTCCGAGAGCCATCCCCCCACCGATCACAGCCTCTGTTAGACCACCAAAAGCTTGTAACCCTCCCTGGAACCGAGGGTGAGAAAACACCTCCATTGAATGATGGTATAAACTACCCCCCCAAGAACTACTTCCTGATCCAAGACCGATATCCCCTCCTCGCTTACATTTGCGATGTGTTTCGCAGTGGCAGTGAGGCTCATATTCTCCGTAAAAATAGGAGGTGTTGACTTTAGTGTCATTTTCCTGGGCAGCAAGTCCAAAAGGATCAGTGTAAGTCAGGGGGTTGTTGTGGCAATAAGCATAGAGATTGGGACCGTCAAAGTCTCCTGCAGGATCGGGACTCATCCATCTCCCTATTTCAGAATCATAATAGCGGACCCCAAAGTAAATGAGACGGCTTTCCTCATCGAATCGAGCATTTTGGTATCTCCAAGGATTTTCAATAGAGGAGCCCCTGAGAGCTCTTCCTCGTCTGTTGATGATTTTTTCTTTTCCAAAGGCAGAATACTGATAGCTTTCCACTATGGTGCGTCTTTCTGGATCGATAAGACAGGAGACATTTCCCAAAAGATCATACATAGGAACGTAGGTTTCTTTTTGGATTTCAAAAGCAATGCTAGTAGAAAGAGTATTGGGATCTATGGGGACTTTAAGTTCATAAATCTCCCCTTTTTCATCAAGCGAGCCAATTTCTATTGGGCCTAAATAAAAAAAGCGCAAAACTTTCGGCTTGGCATTCTTCTTTTTGAGTGTTTTAGAAAGCTTTTTTCCATGGATATCATAGGTAAATAAGGTTTGGGATCCATCGGGATTTTCGATTGAAGTGAGCTGATTGAGGCCATTATATTTAAATGCCCATGTTCCGTCATATTGGGTCTTAGAAACGAGGTTTCCAGAGGGGTCATAAATGCAAGAGAGATCTTCTCCTTCTATAAGCTCATTACCGTCGCTGATGGTATAGAACTCGTCATTCTTCTCTAATCGATTCCCGATGGAGTCATATGAATAGTGATTTTCAAATGGCCCTTTTTCTAAGGTTAATTGAGAAAGAGGATCGTAATCATAGTGAGTGGTGTATTTTTCCGTGGCTAGGGTGATGTCTCTCCTTGTGATGCGTGAAAGGGCTTCATATCCACCTTCGGGAATATTCTCTTGGAAAAAATCAGTAGAGGTCTCTGTTTTTCTTCCACCTTTGTCGTAGCTGTGGTATCTGCTACCTACATGACCGGGGAGAATTTCTTCTAGAATGTTTCCCATGAGGTCACGAGAAATGACGCGATACTGATAGAGCTCTTTTTTTTCTTTGCTAAGACGGGTGATCCTTTTAACAAAGGGTCCCTGATAGGTATATTCGATTAAAGATTTATCGGGAAGCTCAATGGCTGTGACGCGGCCTTCGCCATCAAAGGAGCACTTGACTTGATAAGAGCCCCATTCATCTTGGATGGTTTCTAGAATCGGTTGATTGTTTGCGTCGAATCGGTTGCTTAGCGTAAATGTTTTTCCTAATTTAACTTCTGTTTGATTGCCTCTGGTATCAAACTTGAGCTCGTAGGAAATTGCTTTTTGGGAAGAGGGGTCTTTTAGGAAGATCTTCTGCAGCTGGGCTTTTTGGTTATACTCATAAGTTACTGGGTCTTTTCCAGGGTATGTTTGGCTTGAGAGGCCTCCATAGGAGTTGTAGGTATAGGAGTGGGTTTTTGATGCAAAGGCAGCACTACTTAGAAGGGAAGCGGGGGAAAAGGTCTTTTGTATAGGGTAAGTTCTAGGGGGAATGTTTGGAAACAGCACTTGAATCTTTTGGGCTCTTTCGTTTCCAAGGGGGTCAAAAAAAGCTTTGGAGGCGCTGAGAAGTGTTCCTTGGGGTGTTGTCTTAGAGGTTTTCGCCTGGTTGCCAAAAACATCATAGATCTTTTCAAGTGGGTTTCCTAAAGGATCAATCTCTAGAGTCTTGAGAACATTTTGTCCATATGCGTTTGTATAGTGATCGTCATATTGAATTGTTGTTTTTTGCTCAAAGGGATCAATGACTTTAATGGGTCTTCCAAAGGGATCGTATTCATATTGTTTTAAGGAGGTTTCTTGGTTTTGGGGATAACCGAGTTCTGAGATTAATTTTCCTAATAGGTCATAGGTATATTTAGATTTTAAGAGAATACTTCCCTGAGAATCTTCGACGCGGATTTCGGTTAAATTTCCTTGCAGATCATACTCTTGAATTTGAAGGGTAAAGTCATTTTGAGACTTCCATGTTTTAACTCCGCTGACCCTTCCTTGAGTGTTATAAAGATACTCAACTTTTTGGATGTCTCTAGTGAGGGATTGTAGACGTCCCGCTCCATCATAGGAATAGCTTGTTTTATAACCGCCTGCGTCTTTTTCAGATGTAAGATGGAAGGCATTATAGGTATAGTATTTCCTTTTAAACCCATCTCTTTTTCCTGTAGCCCCTCTTTCATAGTATTCGATATGGGATACTCTTCCTAGATAGTCGTATTCAAATACTTGGATGATTCCATCTTTTCCGCAGTGACGATGGAGACTTCCTTCTGGATCATATTTAAAGAGTTCTAGAGTGCCATCAGGATGGTTAATTTCAATGGGAGTCCTTCTTGGGGTATAAGAGCATTTGGTAACATTTCCATTAGGATCGGTGATGGAGGTAGGGCTATTGAAAATATCGTAAGTGTAGGCTGTCGTTGGGGTAGTTAGAGAGCCTTCTTCAGTAACGATCTGAGGATAAGCAATGGACTTTACGCGACCTAAGAGGTCATAGGTATACTGAGTGAGATTACCTCTAGGACCGGTCTCTGAAAGAATATTCCCATAGGGGTCATAGGTGGTTTGGGTTTCGAAGTTAGTAGAGTGAGATTTTTTGGCGCTATAAATGGGTCTATTTTTTAGATCGTACCTATATTCAAGGATCATGTCTTCTTTTTCATTTTCTGTAGAAATGAGGTTATGATTCACATCATATGAATACTTTGTTTGATACCCTAAGGGATCGGTCTCAAAAGCTAGAAGTCCTTGTTCATTATAGCTTTTATGAAGGGAATAGAGGTGGTTTTCTTCCGCATCGTAGATGTCCTGAGAGGTGATATTCCCATAAGAGTCGAAATGATTCACAATTTTTTTTAAGAGGACTTCTCGTCTGGTTTTAGGGTCGAGGTATTTCTCTTCAATCACCTCGGGGGCTCCTACAAGAGGGAGGCTTTCTTTGGGCGTGATCGTTGTCATCAGCCGTTGGCGGACATAGGAGAGAGATTTTTCAAGGGTTTCGTCTCCATCATCGACAATGGTTTGAGTGAGAGCTCCATCATCGTTATAATGGTAAAACCATCTTTTTTTTCGTTTATTTCCTTCTAAAATGGATTTTCTGAGGAGACGATTGGTTCCAGGTTTATAGCAAAAGCGGATGCCATTTTTTTTGGCATCGATTTGATTGATGACATCGATGCCGTCGATTGTGTAATAGGTATAGCTTTTTGTGTGAAACTCTTGCCCTTCATGGGGAATGCCTTCATCATCGATTGCAAGAGGCTGGAGGTTTGCTCCTGTTAAGTTTCCATATTCTTTTTCTTCTAGGAGGTTGCCATTATCATCATAAATATAGGTTTTGGCGAAAAGGGTTTGACCGGCTCCATCTTCAATAGTTTCTGAGATGAGATTGCAAACATCTTTTTTCTTTCCCCAGAATTTTTTGAAGCTGCGGTAAAGAGAGTTTTCTAGGTATTCTTCAATGGCTGTGAGTTGGAGGTCGTCATTGTAGTGATGGATGGTCTTTCTGCCTAAAGGACCTTGGATAGTTGTGATCCCCTCTTCGTAAATAAAGGAGGTGATGTCTCCTTCAGGAAGGGTGATTGAGCTAACACAGAAGGGGTTTTCTTGGGTATATTCGATGTCTATAATGCGTCCTTCAGGGAGCTCTTCTTGAATGAGAAGGGGATGTGCTTGGTCAGCTTGATAGTGGTAGGTGATAGCGGGCTTATGAGAGCGGGTCACAGATTCTAGGAAAGAACTCTCATTGAAATGGTAATGAGCGGTTTGCCCATCGCTTGTTTCTACGTCAACTCCTTGGGTGTAGTCGATTTTAATCCAGCTTAAGACTTTTTCTTCTTTAGAGTTTAGGAGCTTGACAAGGGCAAGGCGGGCATCGCTTGTATACTCATAGAAGATTCTGTTTCTACTTGGGAGGATTTCTTTGTGAATAAGGTAAAGATCTAGTGTGGGATCTTTATGGTAAAATCTTTTACCTCCATCGCAGAGAGTCAGTTCGAAGAGCTCATTTTGTGGATCGGACTGAAGGGTGTTGTTTTTAAGATTTGTCCATGATTGGATTTTGCCTCTCGCGGTATTGGCGATACTGAAGAGCTGGTCACCAGTATCGAGTTTGAATAGAGATTTAGAATGGGGGCTCATCCAGCCAACATAGGTGAGGATACTCCCTTCGGCTGTTCCAGATCTAGCGTAGGTGCGGTAAAATGTTCCTTCTGCGGTGGTATAGTGCTGAGAGGAGTCTTTTTCTAAAAACAAAAAACACTGAGGATAAAAGCGCCACCCTCCAAATGCCGCAATCGACCGGTCGTCTTGACTACTGTAAAACCGTGATAAGATTAGGGGATCAGGGCCGGGAACAATAAGATCGGTTTCTATTTCAGAATAATCGCCCTTTACGGTGCTGATGTTTTTGACAAGACTTGCAGGGTCTCCTTCTCGAGATCCTAAAAAAAGGGTAGCTGAGGAGGTTGCAATAGCTTTTTGGCAAAAAGATAGGCTCAAGATGAGTGCTAAAATAAGGCGCATCGATGCACAGCTCTCTTAGATTTTCTAGAGTGCCGAATTATGCCTCAAGCAGGTTTTATTAAGAAAGGATAATTGACGCACTCGTGATTTTTACATTACAGCGAATTTAGCGTTGAACTTGGCAGTACGTGCCCGAGAAATTTTCGAAACATGCTGAAAAACTTGCGTTCCCTCAACAATGTCAAATACTCGGAAGGCCATCTACAAAAAATTATGTCAGCATAAGTCTAATGTAATGGATCTAGCATCTACAGAGAAAATGGGATTGACGTCAAAAATATAAATGAACTATAAGTCTCTCTTATCTCTTAAAACCAAAGTAAGTTGCAGTTTAAACATGACAAAAGATTTCACAAGTAACGAAGAAAATTCAGAATCAGAAAGCATCGAATGTAAAGCTAAAAAAGCCTCTATTGATAATTCTTTTGTTCAACCAATTGGAAACATTTTATCTGGGAGCTCTAAATCAGGTCTCAGTTATCTTCATGAGCTTGAGGAGCGCCAGGAGACTTACATATAGAAGGGCACTAACGCTCCGACGTTTACAGATATACCAACGGGATTTACAGATCTGGACAAAATGATTAACGGGTTTGGCAATTCCAACCTGATCATTTTAGCTGGACGCCCAGGAATGGGTAAAACTGCTTTTTCGCTAAATATTGTAGAACATGTTGCCATCGACCATGGGATGCCTGTAGGGATATTTTCTCTGGAGATGAGCGCTGAGCAACTGCGAGACCGAATGATTTGTTCTCAGTCAGAAGTTGAATCATCAAAAATCCAAACTGGTTCTTTAAATAGTTCAGAATATCAATGTGTTGTCCAGGCTGCTGTTGCGATACAAAAGGCACCAATATTTATCCATGATCAGCCAGGACTAAATATCACCGATCTCTGCAATTCAGCGCGTGAAATGAAAGAACTTCATGACATAAAATTAATTATAATTGATTATTTGCAGATTATTTCCATACTGCCAAACTATAATTGCATAAGCGATGACAAATATAAAGATATTACAGAACTTGCTAGAATATTAAAAACTCTAGCAAGAGAACTCAGTATCCCTATTCTTTGTGGGTCCCAGCTTTCGCGGCAAGTTGAAGAGCGAACAGGCCACCGTCCCGCGTGCTAAGTGACCTGCGGGAATCAGGAGCTATTGAGGCAGATGCTGATGTTGTGATATTTCTTCTTCGAAGAGAATATTACGATCCTTACGATAAGCCTGGTTTGGCGGAGATTATTATCGGTAAAAACCGTCATGGCAAAGTTGGAAATATCGAGATGGCATACCGAAAAGAGTTTGCTCAATTTTCGAATTATACCCCAGCTGACGGACATTCTTCCGAAGAGGCTTTCGAGGCTTTTAGTCCCTATTCTGAGTCTTCAAGACCTCCTCTTATAGATTTTGGAGAATTCAAAAAAATCAAACTCTCTCAAGAAGAGTACGAGGCTTTGTCTAGCGAGCTTGGACAAGAAGATCTAGATCGCATAATCACTGAGGCAGATAGCTACTTAGAAAAAAACCAAACAGAAAGAAAAGACAGCAAGGCTTACCTTTTGAAGTGGTTTGAGAGGCAAAAATCTTTCTCTAAAAAGTAAAAACTCTCACAAGTTGTTTACAACAAACCATTTCCGCTTTTTAGATCCGTTTCCCTTAGCTTGCAGAAAGTTGATACAATCTCATCTTTATTTTCATGAAGCACTCCTATTCTAACTCCCCCGAACTGAAAATGAGAACCATGCGATTTAAGAAAGAACTTTTCCTTCAGAAATTTTGGCAACTGAATACGATTTATATGCTTTGCCGCAGACTCCCATTTATACTTCAATTTTGCCTGTTTCTCCCCAGGCTCAGGATTGTTAACTATGTCCTTTACAAATTGATGCAATTTTGAGACTTCTCCATTTATCCCTTCATGAAACTTTTGGATATAAAACCTTTCAGCCACTTCATTCTCGAATGTCGCACCTACCCATAGTTCATTCCCATCAAGGATTAACTCGAATATTGTGGGTAGTTGTTCGCTAGTTTCTAGATGGCTTGCTTTTAAAGTGGATCCCTCTGAAAAATACATACTGATCGCATTCGTTAAAGTATGCAATCCCGTTCTAAATAAATTGTTTGTAAAAATAATCGGGCTTTTTGCTTCACTATTTTTCTCTTTAGCGGAAGCAATTTCATGCCAAGCACCCTTATTACAAGTAGTTTCGAAGTGCTTCTCACAATCTTGACTATTTTTTGGTCTCACAATGTCATCAAAATAAAACTCTGTTGTCCTCCAGCACCAAAGAGCGCCCTTAAAATACCACCAAACGAATGCCGGATGCTGAAGACGGTTCCAACGAATAGCATCCATTGCGGTATGGGCTTCTATAACCGCTGGAGCAAAAGAAAACTCTTCGATAAAAGTCTTATCTACAAGATGATAATCAGGGGGAAGAAATAGCAATGCATCTTTTTCTTCCTTACTGAGGAGTTCCATTTCTTCAGCATTTAACACTCTAGGTTTGTGTCCATCTCCAAAAACTCGGACCCACCTATCTCCTTGATTTAGATTTTTTTGCTCATAAATTTTGCGGGTCTCTAGTTTAGCAAACTCCCTACAAAGACTTACGTGACCAAGGTTTAGGAGGAGGATAATAAGCTCTTTCAAATTGTTATACAGGATCTGATACAGGGGAGCTCCACAAAGCTTACGTTTACCAGAAACAAGTTCTTCAATCAGCTTTAGCCTTTCTTTGACTTCTGGATGAGAAGGTTTCTCTATGCCCGCCTTAACCTCTCTAAATGTTTCTTTGACTTCCTTTAATGCTTTTTCTTCAACCCCTTGAATCCTTTGGCTCATTCGGTCTTGTTGTGTCTGCCACTCTTTCCTCAACTCCCCAATTAAAGAGCTTTCCTCAAGAAAGGGGATCACTTGCTCGCAGAAAAGTTCGATGAGCTCATTTCGTCTAAGTTCACGTGACTGCTTCTCGAAACGCTCTAGAGAATTTAGGAGAAATAAAGGTTGGCTGTTCAAAATGCTCATAGGGTTACTGTTTTAGAGTTTAATAGTCTCAAAAAGCGCTGAGATAATCTAATTCTAGAATACTCCATGTACACTTAATCTCAAAACACTTCGTATTCCCCACCTCACAATCGCACTTGCGACCAAAACTCAGTCACAGAAAAAGGGATCGTCTACCCTGAAAATTATGAAAAAGCAGAGATCGACTCATCTTCCATCTACAGCATCTCCCGAGGAGAGGTTAGGGAACTTTTTTGATCTATTGCTTCGTATAGATAAACGTAATCACCCGGAATTTTATGAACATCACAAAAGTGGAACTGCTCCCCATCAACCCGAAAAACGGACTGATAGCATTTGCCTGCGTAGAGATTGACAGCCAATTCTATGTCAGCTCCATCGGGGTACACAAAAAACTAGATGGAACGGGCTATAGAGTTACCTATCCGACTAAAAAGATAGGTGAACAACATCTAGTGATTTGCCATCCCACCAAACCGGGGTTAAGTAAAGAAATTGAAGAAGCCATCTTTGAAAAAGTACAGGAGCTATTTGGCTAATAATAACGTAAAAAAGAGGTAATCATGACTTTTAATCACTTTATTCGTCTTATAGAAACAAGAACAGGGCATCCAGTAAAAAAATCAGGATCAGGATATTCCGCTTGTTGTCCCGCTCATGAGGACAAAACTCCAAGTCTTTCATTTTCTGAATCACCTGATGGAAAAATCTTAGTCCATTGTTTTTCAGGCTGCGAAACCGAGGAAATCTGCGCCTCATTAGGAATGAAAATCACTGATTTATTCCCTCAAAGAATCAATGGTAACCAAGGAAACAGTAGTCAGATCAACTATGACTATTTAGATGAAATCGGAAACACACTTTTCTCAAAAATTCGCATTGAACCCGGCTTTGATGGGAAAAAGAAAAACTTTTATTGGAAGCGGATCAATGAAAGCGGAGAAATAGTAAAAAATCTAACAGGATGTAGAAAGATTATTTACCGACTCCCCGATGTGATTAGAGGAATCTGCAGGGAAGAACAAATCTTCTTGGTGGAAGGAGAAAAAGACGTAGATAAATTGGCTGAATATGGTCTTATTGCTACTACTGCGCCCGAATCCTTAAAGTGGTGTGAAGAGTATACCAAGGTTCTGGAAAATGCCGATGTGGTTATTCTCTATGATATGGATAAAACAGGAATAGAAAGGAGAGGTCTACTCCTTCAAATGCTCCAAGGAAAAGTTAAGCGATTGCGAGTAATCGATCTGCCCGGCTTTGAGTACCAGGAAGCACACGGAAAAGATATTAGCGACTGGTTCACTGAGGGAAATACAACAAAGCACCTTCTTGAAATCGTCTCTCGAACCCCAGATTTTATGCCTTTATCTCACAAAGAGAAAATCCGGGCAGTAACAATGAGGGACTTTCTGAATATGGAGCTTCCTAAGCGAGAGATGCTTTTAAATCCTTTCCTGCCTTCTCAAGGGCTTTGTCTGCTTTATGCAAAGCGTGGAGTGGGTAAAACACATGTCGCTCTTGGAATAGCATATGCTGTTGCAAGTGGAGGAAATTTTCTGAACTGGGAGGTTCCTTGCCCCAAAAAGGTACTATATATCGATGGTGAGATGCCTGCTATTGCAATGCAGGAGAGATTGAAACGTATTTCTGTCACGGAAGACTTAGAACCCCCTGATCCTTCTTTTCTGAGATTCATCACTCCTGATTTGCAAGAGGGTGCCATGCCCAATCTTTCAACAAAAGAGGGTCGAGAAGAATTAGAAGAACTTATCCAGGATAGTGATCTTATAATTATCGATAATATTTCAACACTGTTTCGAAGCGGAGTAGAAAATGAAGCTGAAAGTTGGCAATCCGTACAAGACTGGGCTCTTGAGCTGAGAAGAAAAGGAAAATCAGTGCTTTTTATCCATCATGCAGCAAAAGGGGGACAGCAAAGGGGAACAAGTAAACGAGAAGATATTCTTGATACTGTGATTTCCCTTAAGCACCCCGAAGGATATCGATCCGATCAAGGAGCAGCTTTTGAAGTTAATTTTGAAAAAACCAGACACTTTGCAGGAGAGGACGCAGCTTCCTTCCGAGTCGAACTAAAAGAACAAGAGGATGGACTTTGGTTATGGGAGATTGATGATAAGCGAATCGTTGATTCGAAAGTCTTGGCAGTAGCTGAGGCGATTAAAGAAGGATTAACAATAGAACAAATCGGACTAAAAACCGGTTTAACCAAATCCCAGGTTGAAACAAGAAAGAAAAAAGCTAAAAGTGAAGGACTTATATGATGAATTTAGACATTTCCGATTTTCCGATTCCTCTAGTAAAATCAGAAATCGGAAAGCAAAAAAAGGATAAAAAAATGGCGACTCACAAGCAAGTCAAAGCGAACCGTCTGAATGCTCAACATTCAACCGGACCTAAAACAAATAAAGGGAAGATAACCGTTGCTCAAAATGCTTTGAAGCATGGGATATTTAGCAAACAGCTTGTTTTAGAAGATGAATCTAAGGAGGAGTTTGAGAAAGTAAAGGAAGAGTTTTATGAACAATTCAGACCCGAGGGATTTTTAGAGGTATTGTTTTGGGAAAGAGCCCTCTCAGCGATTTGGCGCCTTTCGAGAATTGGAAGAATTGAATCTCTTATCGTTGCAGACTCTGGAAACCCTCCTTTTAAAGAAGGAAAGATCAGTGATGCTTTTGGTGGGTACGCTGGTGGACAATTGGCTCTGATGTCGCGATATGAAATCACTTTGGAAAAAATTCTATTCAAGTCCCTGAATGAACTCCGTTTTCTTCAAGAGATGCGCAACCGTATACCCAATGAATGTATCAGAGCCGGAATTGACTTTGTTTCGCAAATTCATAAGGACTTTGAAGCATAAAGATGGCATAATGAGCGGCTATGAAAAACGTAATAAAGGTGTAGGAATGCGAGCGATATTACTAGCAAGAGTTTCCAGCAAAGAGCAGGAGGAAGGCCAGTCCATTCCCGCTCAAGAGAGACGTCTGAGAGATTATGCAGACCGGAAGGGATTAGTCATCAAAGAAGTGTTTAAAATCACTGAATCCTCGACGAAAGAAACACGTAGGGAATTTGAAAAAATTCTTGATATTATTAGAAAGTCTCGTGAACCCCTTGCTTTAGTCGCTGATACGATTGATCGCGTTCAACGCAGTTTTAAAGAGTCAGTGGTCCTTGAAGACCTAAGAAAAGAGGGTAAAGTTGAGATCCATTTCATGAGAGAGGGACTTGTACTAAATCTCAAGTCCAATAGTGCAGATATTCTGAGATGGGATATGGGGGTGATGTTTGCTAGAAGCTATGTTCTCCAGCTGGGCGATAATGTCAAACGGAGTAAAGAACAAGCAGCAAAAAATGGAATTTGGATTGGACTTGCTCCTATTGGTTACATACATGTAGTTAACAAAAGGGAGGAAAAGACGATTATTCCCGACCCGGAGCGCGCCCCTCTAATAGCAAAACTCTTTGAACTTTATGCTTCTGGAAACTATTCTCTTCTTAAATTACAAAAAGAAGCCGAAAACATGGGTTTTAGGAGTAAAAAGGGAAGGAAAATAGCCAAGTCAGTAATCAACGAGATCCTGAAAAACCCATTTTACTATGGTACGATGCAAACGAAATATGGATTGACTCAGCACCAATATCAACCCCTGGTTTCCCAAGAGATTTATGAAAAGGTTCAGAATGTTGCAGCTGGATACCATAAGAAACCCCATAAATCAGTAAGTCAGCCATTTACCCTGCGAGGGCTTATTACCTGTGGTCAATGCGGGTGCCTTGTTACTCCAGAAATTAAAAAGAAGCGATATACTTACTATAGCTGCACCAATGCCAAAGGTAATTGCAAAAGAGTCTATGTGCGAGAAGAACCTCTTATCGCCACTTTGTCAGCCTATTTTGATCAAATTTCCCTTAGTAACAAGCAGATTGCAGAAATCACTGTTTATCTAAAAGATATCCATGAGTCAAAAGCCAAGTTTCATATCGAAAGTCTCCAGGCTCTTCGTAAAGAGCAAGATCGAATCCAAAGGCGTCTGAATCAGATCTATGATGATAAACTCGATGGCTTGATTGATGAAAAAATGTATCTAGAAAGAGTAGCAACTTACAAAGCGCGCCAAGCTGAGATTGTTGAGCAGATGAATCGCCATGAAAAAGCCGATCAAAATTTTTATATCACAGCGAATTTAGTAATGAACTTAGCAGCACGTGCCCGAGAGATTTTTGAAAGTTCTGAAGCAGGTGAAAAACGTCAACTTTTAGATTTGGTATTTCAGAACTTAGAATTGAAGGATGGAAGTCTCTTATTATCAGTGCGTGAACCCTTTTTAACAATGATGGAATTCAAAAAGCGTCCGGAAGAATGGGGGTGGCCAGACTCGAACTGGCGGAGACCGAAGTCGATGGATTTACAGTCCATTGCAATTGCCACTATGCGACACCCCCCTCCGAAGGGTTTGGCCCCGCTATCGCAATTCAGAACTTATCTCAGTTTTAAATATTGAAAGTGAGACCTAAAAAAACTGCTGGAGAAAGGACTTGAACCCTCAACCGTCCGATTACAAGTCGGGCGCTCTACCAATTGAGCTACTCCAGCAAATTGGAGTAGTCATTGTATCAAATGATCTGTTATGGATCAAGCCTCTTTATCTTCTTTAGGCGGAGAACCTTTCTGATGAACCTTTTTTTCTAATCCTTCTGCAGGGGTTGCAGGAGTATTATCGAGAAGGGTTTTAGAAACCATACCAGTAATACGACTCATGATTGATTGAAAGGAAGAAGGGTCGATTGCAGTAAAGGAACGTCTTTCCATGCTCGATTTTTGAGCACAGCATTTTTTATATTTTTTTCCAGAGCCACAAGGGCAAGGATCATTTCGACCGGCTTCTTTCATCACTCAACCTATAAAGTTGTATTGTATACCTACGTAGGATATAAAGATCCAGAATTCTTGTCCATTAAGTCAAAATTCATCTATATATAAAATTCAATTAACAATAATTAGGAAATAGTGTTTTAGCTATATATCTCCTTTAACTTTGGGAACTTTAAAATCTTCCCTTTTTCGAATCTCCTCTTTTTATCCCTTTAACCCTTCAAACTCTGCTGGCACTCGATTTTTTAAACTATTATGAGGCCACACCCAATTGTAAAGGTCTACTATCGTCCCTCTTTTTTAGCTTCGAGTAAACATCTTCCTCTACACCTACGTGTTGGAGGTCTTAGCCTAATTGTTCCAAATAGCCGCTCTATGCGAATGGTATGAATGTGCATTCCTAACGATTTTTCTCGAATGGAAGAATGCTTCAGTCTTTCCAAAAACCACTTTTTGGATCATTTTGAACAACTTTCCGATTTGTTCTTTTCTTGACCACTTGTGCATACTATCCTTGCCCCGAAAAAATGGACGGATATGATATAGACTTTTCATGAAAAAGAGGAGTGTAAGAAATGAAGAAATTTGACGAAGAATTTAAAGCTAATGCAGTTCGTTTGGTTAGGGAAGAAAGAATGAAAATCATGATTTAAGAATCGGCAAATCAACACTCACCTCTTGATTAGGACTGCACCGTAGAGGAGAGTTTATCAAAAAGATAAAGTAATTTCTAATCTTGCAAGCTATAGTGAATGCACATATGTTCCATTTACAATAGGAAGGGATTTTTTGGGTTTTTTATTTCCCCAATTTATTTGCATAAATTCAACATAAATTTCTTATACTCAAAGGAGTATAGCAAATAGATAACCATTGGAGGTTAATCATGCACAATGAAAAGATTTTCTATCTAATAGTTGCTCATTGCGCTTCGAAGCATCCGGCATTTAGTCAGGCTGCTTTGTATCATTTGATTTTTGATGCAGAGAATAATGGGTTTTCAAAGGTGGTAAAGCGTGTTGGTAAGCGGAAGATTTTACTGGATAAACAAGAGTTTTAATTGGATTGATAAAAGAAACCATTAAACATCAAACCTTTATCAATTGTAAGAATTTCAATGATTAGGCATCAGCTTATAGCTATCGATTGTTAAGTTGGACAATATTTAAAATCTTGAGTAAGGAGTATATTAAGAGAGCTTAAATTTTCCTGTTTGAGTATGAAATATCTTATGCAAGAGGTTGTTCAACTATGAGATTCTATTTTATTACCCTTTTTTTTACTACGATACTTGTCAATATTTCTTATGCTGTTATTTTAGTGACAAATGGGAATGACTCAGGACCTGGAAGTCTGAGAGAGGCAATCGCTAAAGCAAATACTAGACCAGATGTGATCCAATTTAGTGAGTCTTTAACTGTGTTATTGTCAGGGAATCCTTTGGTTATTAGCAATACCTATATGATCGATGGCGGAGAAAATACAATTACAGTTTCTGGTGGCAATGTTACTCTCCCTTTTTTTGTTCGTTCGGGAACCCCTACTATTAGAAATTTAACAATTGACAGGGGAAAAGCAAAAGGAGGTGATGGAGGCCCATCAGTATCTGGGGGAGGAGGAGGAGGAGGAGCTGGTCTTGGAGGAGGAGCTTTTTTAGGAGGTGGCAATCCAATTCTTGAAAATATCATTTTTTCGAACTGTAATGCAGAAGGAGGTGGTGGAGGTATTACAAGCTCCGACGGTTTTGACAGAACAGGAGGAGGAGGCGGAGGAGGCTTCGGTGGAAAGGGAGGAGGAGCTATACAAGACGGCATTGGTGGAAGTGGCGGTGGAGGAGTTTTTCCTTCTTATCCAGGTCAGACAAATGGTAATATTGAAAGTGGAGCGCTCGGAGGTTTTGGTCTTGATGGAGTTTCACGCGTAGGAGGAGCTGGAGGGGATGGCTCCCCCTCTGCCTCAGGAAAAGATGGACTTCCTGGTTTAAGATTTGGTGGCGGCGGTGGTGGCGGTGAATCGTTCTCTACGAGAACAAGAGGAGGCAATGGTGGTTTTAGCGGTGGCGGTGGCGGTGAAGGAGAGACTAATATTCCATCTACTATGGATAGTGGTGGAGGTCATGGGGGCTTTGGCGGTGGCGGTGGCGGTATTGCAGACAACTCTTCAGGATCTGTTGGTCTAGGAGGATTTGGAGGAGGTTCAGGGGGCGACCAATCTTCTACCAGCCTTGTGGGCAACTACGGAGGAGGAGGAGCCGGAATAGGGGGAGCTCTTTTTGTTTCACAAAGTAGTTCAGCAACCTTATCTTATACATCAAGCAGTGCTGCAACTTCCCCCTTTTCAGGGAATTCTGTGACTGCTGGATTAAGTCCCCACGCAACAGACGGACAAGCGATCGGCCCGAATATTTTCCTTAGAGGAGGGGGGGTTTTAAGTTTTAATATTGATGATACACTCACCCTAAGACTTCCGAGTATTATCAAAACCGATCCTGCAGAAATCGCTTCCACCATTAATAAATTAGGGCTAGGAACACTTGTTATGGATCCGATTTCTTTAGACAGCGATGCAAATGATTTCAAGTCGACCATTAATCTAAATGAGGGAACGGTATTAATTAATGCAAATAATAACCTGGGAAATCCAGCATCAACACTTGTCTTTAACGGAGGTATTTTAAGAAATAGTTCTTCAACATTTACAATGACCTGCACAACAAATTTATTAGGCAGCGGAACATTTGGAGTAGAAAATGGAACAACCATCACTCAAAATGGGGATATTTCAGGAAAAGGATCCCTTAAAAAAATAGGAAAAGGAACATTAATATTATCTGGCAACAACAGATATGAAGGGGGAACCATAATCGATGAGGGGATACTCAGTATTTCTTCAGATAGTCATTTGGGGGATCCGTCTGAATCGCTTGTTTTGAGTGGAGGTATTCTTGAAGCAACGTCGTCTTTCTCATCTTCTAGGAATATAGTTTTGGCAGGGCCAGGAGGAGTCAGTGTAGATTCAGGCGCG
>JAUHQH010000090.1 GCA_030408485.1 Candidatus Neptunichlamydia sp.
AGATGTGTATAAGAGACAGGTTAAATAGTGATCCATAATGGAAAAGTCATACCCTAGCAAAGATTCAAGTTATATACAACCCTCTTCTAAAGGGGGCGAACAAACTGGCAAAACTGTCGGTGGACAGAGGGTAAAAAAACAGAAACCAACCTCTACGGATCAAATTAAGAAAACAGACAATGTGGGCCAAACCGTAATACATTCGTATTCAGGTGGAGAAAGACCAGGGAAACATGTTTCAGAACAAGACGCTCTTCTTATTCAAGGGAATCAATATAAAGCTCAAATTACTCAGCAGGAATCTCTTAGAGAAAAACACAAACAAGTAAAAGAAATAGCTGCTTTAAAAATGGAATTCGTTCCTGGTGTTATTAATGGAGAAAAGGCACACGAACTCACTTTAGGGAGGTTATTAGAAGTTAATATGACGTCTTTAGAAAAAGCTTTCTCAACGGCTGAGGGGTTGCAATCTTTTTATAAAGAAACATTTTCTTCTTTTTTAAACGAAATAAAACAAACAGATTCCTATAGAGCAGTAAAGGAAGAATTTAACGATTATGTGATCACTTTTAGTGACAAACTACAACAACCGGGAATAACAGACTCTCATCCAAAAAATGATTCTCTAGTGACAACCGAGTTAAGTACAAAATATTGCTTTCCTCTTGATAAGAAACTGTTTATGTATTTTGCCCTTCATGAAATGGATCATGCTGAACATCGAAAGAAGATGATATACAACAAGAGAGATGATGACAATAGAGATATAAAAGACGAATTGCGAGTTAGAGTAAATGATAATTATAGAAAGGAAAATAAAGATTATAAAAATTTTGCTTTTTTTATCTTAATGTCCCTCCTTGTTAAAGGAGAACATGGACATGAAAATAAACAGACTACAAAGCTCCTTATGAGCGTAGGTGAAAACTATGGTTTAGAAGGCGTTTTAAAAGAACATGATTTAAAACCCGCAGCAATCATTACGGATCCTAGTAAATGTTTGCAAATGTCAAAAGATGACTGTTCAGATTCCGAACTTTATTCCAGCTATAGAGGTAAAAGAAACAATGATTTCGAAAATTATAGAAATCTTAACCAACACAAAGAAACCATTCACAATCTAATTGATTTGAAGCGCACTATGGGTTAGACACAGTCATATCGCAATTTATTAAAATTTATTTTTTATTTTGGCTAATCAGGTAGTCTGTATAAATATAACAATATCTAGTCGCTTTTCTTGAGTCATTTTTTCTCATTGAATCAGAGGAAAAATATCTCTTTCAAAAAAACCTTTCAACTTCCTTTTGCATAAGGTTTAAGTTATTAACCTGTTTCCACGATGTATCTTTCTTCATAAGAGATCGTCATAGTCTATTGACATTTATGGGAAAAGGTATAACCTCCTTGACATGATAGAAAAAGATTTAACACGCCCCCTTCGCGATTTCATTGCTCCCGTCAGAACGACCATTCATGTTGAGCATACCGTTGAGGAAGCTCTCCGTTACCTCAGAAATAAACACATTACGGATGAAATTATCTATATCTATGTTGTTGATGAAGAACGGAAGCTCATTGGGATTGTTCCAACACGACGCCTTATCCTAGCAGATCCCGAAACTCTGATCACGGAAATCATGAGTTCTCGACTTGTCAGTCTTAAAGGAGATCAAACGCTTCGGGACGCTATGGAATTTTTAGAGAGCCATCACCTCTTAGCTCTTCCTGTGGTTGATGACAAGAACCATCTTCTTGGAGTGATTGATGTGGGGCTTTATTTGGAGGAAAAAGTTAATGTTGCTACAGCGCGTTGTCGTGCTGATATCTTTCAAATGATTGGTATGTACATTGAAGAGGGGAAAAGACCGAGCCCCTGGAAGGGCTATCGTTCACGAATGCCTTGGATTTTCTGTAATATGTTTGGAGGATTTGCGTGTGCTGTCATCTCTCGAGTTTTTGAAATTGTTTTGGCAAAAGTTCTTCTTCTTGCGATGTTTATTCCTCTTGTTTTGACTCTCTCGGAGTCTATTTCGATGCAGTCAATGGCTCAGAGCATGCAGCTTCTGAAAAAAAATCACCGCACCTGGAAATACACACTAGAATCTCTTTTCCGCGAGTGGTATGTGGTGGTTCTTCTTGCCATTACTTCAGGAATCATTGTTGGATCGGTTTCCCTTCTTTGGGGGGATGGGATTCTGCCCGGGTTTGTGATCATGTTCGGGATTATGATTTCGGTCTATATAACAGCAACAATCGGTTCTGTTGTTCCATTAATTGTTCATGCACGAAAGTGGGATCCTCGTGTTGCTGCAGGACCCGTTGTTCTTATGTTTGCAGATGTTCTCACCACCCTCTTTTATCTCTCTTTAGGAACTTGGTGGCTTCTTTAAAAGAGGGAATCGATATCCTCCTACATTTCTTGTCGACTCGAATCAACTCCGATCTCATAGTTTGATCCAAATTTCTTCTGAACCTCTTTTTGAGTGATTTTCCCAGCGATTTCATATGTTTACAATTTTGTATAGTATTTGTTTGGGAGGGCGATCATCTTGTAATTAGTGCTCCTAATAGAGTGAATAATATGATGTTTTTTTTCATCATTTTCCCATTCTTAATATTAAAATTTCTATTAATTAATTGGGAAGCATTCCTAAATCTTCAAAGGCTTCTTTAAGTTCGGCATTATCAGGTTTATCGAAAGCTCCATTTTCATGAAGCCAACGAACATAACCAGGGGGCATGTCTTTAATCGGTGTGCCACGATGTTTGCCAAAGGGCATGTGACGAAGGGTTTGTTTTTGATGCATCAACTCGATGATTGTTTCCATTGTCAAATCATCGATCATCAGGGAAAAAACTTGGTGAAGAATGAGCACGTCATCAAGAGCACGGTGGGCATTATTTGCTTCGATTCCATGGTATTCACGGAGGTGCTGCAACGAATGACGAGGAAGATCCGGGCGGTATTTTCTAGAAAATTTTAGGGAGTCAATGTAGGGCCAGTTCGGTATAGAAACATCGTTTCTTTTGTATTCACACTCGAAAAAGGGTTTGTCAAAGGCGTCATTATTGTGTGCAATCAGGACCACATCTTCACTGCAAAATTCAATAAACTGTTTGGCGACTTCAGCAAAATTAGGAGCATCTTGAATCATCTCATCTGAAATATTGTGAATAGCACTTGCTTCAGGAGGAATCGGGCAACCTGGATTGATTAAGCTATGAAACACTTGATCTCTGAGGGGATCAAAGGCGGCGATTTCAATAATTCGATCCTTGTCTGGTCGAACCCCTGTCGTTTCAGTATCGTAATAGATCGGTCTTTTAGACATGCAAGTTATTCTAGCCAGGTTCATTATAAATTGTCAAAAAGACTTCTATGAGGTATGATTACCCCTTTGAATAACTTATAACTTATGGAAAGGACTATGCGAATGACTTTAATGCTGATTGGGTTACTATTCTTCATGGTCGGTTGTTATCAGACACATAAAGATGATGATTTACGTGCGGTGCCCGTTACAAATAACCCTAATATTACTCCTCAAAGAAACTTGGGGCCAATACAGCCAATGCCTTATTGACTTAAGGGATGTGATGCAGTATGAACAGCATTAAAGGGGGCTGACGCATCTATGGCAAAAAAAAACGCTTACCACTTTAAATACAACTTCTTTGAGTCCAAAGCTGAAGAGGTTAAAAAAGGACTTGGAAAAGAAGGTTTAATCCACGTTCTCGAAGAGATGCTTTTAATTCGCCACTTCGAGATGCGGGCTGAGTCAGCTTACCAACAAGGGAAAGTTGGAGGCTTTTTCCACGCTTATATGGGACAAGAAGCTATCCAAACAGCCGCTGTTCATGCTATGGGTTGCGAAAACAATTGGTGGATCACCACTTATCGTTGCCATGCGCTGGCTTACCTCAATGGCGCAACTCCGAACGAAATGATGGCCGAACTTTATGGAAAAGCAACAGGAAGTGCCATGGGTCGAGGGGGATCGATGCATTTTTACGAAGATCGATTGCTCGGTGGTTTTGGAATTGTGGGAGGGCATCTTCCAATTGCAACTGGCGCTGCATTTTCTCTGAAGTATCAAAAGCAAGATGGAGTTGCTGTCTGTTTCTTAGGAGACGGCGCATTTGTTCAGGGTGCTGTTCATGAATCTCTTAACTTAGCGTCTCTTTGGGATCTCCCATGTATATACGTTGTCGAAAACAATCAATGGGGAATGGGGACAGCAGTGAATCGAGCTCTTTGCGTCCAGCCTGTTGCTGAGCACTTCGCACCAGCTTATGGAATGAAGGATTATACCCTTGATGGAATGGATTTTACGAGTTGCTACGGTGGGTTCAAACATATTTATGAAGAGGTGCGAAAAACTGGGCGCCCTGTGCTCGTTGAAGCTGTTACTGAGCGGTTCCGGGGACATTCAATTTCAGACCCAGGTCTTTATCGTTCTAAAAAAGAACTGGAAGCTGCTAAAGGGCGAGATCCTATTCAACTTTTCAAAGAGCATCTTAAAAAAGAGAAGATTTTGACAGATGAAGCTTTTGAAGAGATCGATAAGCAGCAGAAAGATATCATTGTTGACTCTATGAGATTTGCTGAAGAAAGTCCCAATCCAGAGCCGATGACTTTAGAAGAGGATGTTTTTGCGCCATGAGTAAGATGCAGACAGTAGAATTAAGAGAAGCTCTTCGACAAGCTATCAATGAAGAGATGGAGCAGGATGATAAAGTTTATCTTATGGGAGAAGAAGTTGGTGCATATAATGGAGCATACAAGGTTTCAAAGGGACTTCTAGAAAAATGGGGACCCAATCGAATTGTTGATACTCCAATTTCTGAAAATGGGTTTGCGGGACTCAGCATTGGAGCTGCAATGACAGGCCTTCGTCCGATTGTTGAATTCATGAGCTTTAACTTTTCTTTTGTTGCTTTTGATCAGCTTGTTTCAAATGCGTGTAAAATGTATTACATGTCTGGAAACCGCTTCAGTGTTCCCATTGTTTTTCGAGGACCTAATGGAGCAGCAGCCCAAGTCTCGTGTCAACACTCCCATTGTGTTGAGGCAATTTATGGAAATCTCCCGGGTTTTATTATCATTGCGCCAAGCAATCCTTACGATGCAAAAGGATTGTTAAAAGCGGCGATTCGAAATAACAATCCTGTGATCTTCTTAGAAAACGAGCTCGATTATGGAATGAAGATGGAAATTCCTACTGAAGAATATCTCCTACCTATTGGAAAAGCAAAAATCTTGCGAGAAGGAAAACATCTGACCCTTATCTCTCATAGCCGCATGCTTTCTCATTGCATGGTAGTAGCTCAGATGTTTGCAAAGAAGGGAATTGAGATTGAAGTGATCGATCTCAGAACAATTAAACCTCTTGATGTGGGAACCATTGCTGAATCTGTTCGGAAGACCCATTTTGTAGTACTTGTTGAAGAAGGACATATTTTTGCCGGTATTTCTGCAGAGATTGGATTTCAAATTCAAGAACAATGCTTTGACTTCTTAGATGCTCCTCTAAAACGGGTGTGTCAAATGGAAACACCTCTTCCTTACAACAAAGGATTAGAGCGAGAGTCTCAACCCCATCCTGAGCGGATTGCAGAAGCAATTACGGAAACATTATATCTTAGGAGCTAATGACTATGCCTTTTACCCTCGACATGCCGAAACTTTCACCAACAATGGAAGGAGGAACCATTGTCAAATGGCATAAAAAAGAAGGAGACCAAGTCAAAAGTGGTGAACTTCTTTTTGAAGTCGCAACTGATAAAGCGACTGTAGAACATGAAGCTCTTGACGGTGGGTTCTTAAGGAAAATCCTGGTTCTAGAAGGAGGGGAAGCTTTAGTGAATCACGCTGTTGCGATTTTCACTGAATCGAAAGGTGAAAGCATTGAAGGGTATCAACCTGAAGGAATGACAAAAAAAGAAGAAGCGCTTCAAGAAGAGACTACCAGTGCTGAAGGAGAAAAGAAAGAAGCTCATGTTGCCAAACCTGCTGCAACTGGAATGACCCAAGTCAATTTTCTTATCGAACCCCCTTTAGAAGATTATACCTTTGAATTTGATACCGAAATGAAAGATCGCCTAGCAGCATCTCCTCTTGCTAAAAAACTTGCTAAAGAAAAAGGGATTGACCTCAGATCGGTCAAAGGATCGGGTCCAGATGGTCGAGTGATGAGTCGCGATCTTGACCTGGGACAACCTGCAGCTCCTGCAAACTTTGGTACAGGACAAAAGCCGAGAGAAAAACCTGGAAGTTATACAGAAGAACCGATGACGCCTATGCGAAAAGTGATTGGTTCAAAACTCCAAGCTTCGAAGACCTTTATTCCCCATTTCTATTTGCAACAAGATATTGATGTCGAGCCAATGATTACTTTGCGCAACCAGCTCAAGGAAGGGGGCATTAAAGTCACCTTTAATGATTTTCTGATGAGAGCAACAGCTTTAGCGCTTCGAGAGCACCCTAATGTGAATTGTGGCTACGATGCTGCTGGAAGTAAAATTATCCATTTTAAAACAATAGACATTGCCGTTGCGGTCAGTATCCCAGAAGGATTGATCACACCGATTGTCCGTCATGTGGATTATAAAAACCTAGGTCAGATCTCAGTTGAAGTGAAACACTTAGCAACCTTAGCTAAAGAAGGAAAACTTCAGAAAGAGCAATACCGAGGAGGATCTTTCACAATTTCTAATCTAGGAATGTTTGGGATCCATGATTTCCAAGCAATTATCAACCCTCCTCAAGTGTGTATCCTCTCTGTCGGGGGAATGCGCGATTGTCCCATTATCAAAGATGGCGAAGTGGTCCCAGGGAAGCGGATGATGATTTCCCTTTCAAGTGATCACCGGGTCGTGGATGGAGCTGATGCAGCGAAATTTATCGTTACCATACAGAAATATCTTGAAAACTCTCCAATATTATTGATTTAAGACCTAAAATATTCTCTTAACATCTGGTAAAATTTAAAAAGTAAGATTTGGGCAGCTATAATCTCCCTTTAGGGGTTGTTGAAAGCTGAAAGATAATTTAGACGATGATCTTCCAACTTTAAACAGTCCCGTAAGATGGCCAGTGATCATGCTCATATGTTTATCAGCTATAAGTCTATACACAGCATAAGCAAAGTGATGCAATGGTTAAAAGGGATTAACTCGAGAGTAGTGTTGTGGAGTTTCCGCACTTGAAGGAGATTTTCTGGGGAAGGCATTTTTGAGGCAGAGGTTATTTATTTAATTTAGCGGTGAGCTCAGGAAATATTACAGATGAGATGATTCAGTTATACATTGAGGGGCAAGAAGGTGAGCCTTTACAAGATGATACTTGTAGGCGAGGTGTTGTTTAGTTATACAAACTTTGCTGATTGAGTATTAGCTAGTATTTTGCGTAGAAGAAGTAAAAAGTGATGAAGAGAGATATCTCTATATACAACGTTGGTTATTTAATAAACGGATTGATCCATCTTGATCCGATTCGTGCTATGCAGAGGTTTATACCATTTATCAAAAATAATGTAAGAAGTGGCACAGAGATTTTCATGATAAAATTGCTTTTGGAGATCGAAGCTAACCATATGTTGATTAGTAAGATCAAAAAAACAATTTTAGCCGAAAAGATAAATCCAATTCTACATATTATTTTTAATAGATGGTATTACTTGGGTTTTAATCTTTTTTTGGGTATGATTCCTACATCGTATGTCTAAAGGAATCATTTTACGATGAACTGTAAAGCAAAAATTATTGGTCTAGGGGCTTACCTTCCAGAGCGTGTTCTTTCAAATCAAGACTTGGAGAAAATGGTCGAAACATCGGATGAGTGGATCACTTCGCGAACTGGGATGAAAGAGCGCCGTTTAGCTACTGAAGATGAATTCACTTCAGATATGGGCTATGAAGCGGCTAAAAAAGCTATAGAAGACAGTGGGAAGAAGGCTGAAGATATCGATCTGATTCTTTTTGCAACCCTAACCCCTGATTATATTTTTCCAAGTACGGCTTGTTTGATTCAAGAGCGTCTGGGCGCAGTGAATGCTGCAGCTATGGATATACAAGCAGCATGTACAGGGTATATTTATGCTTTATCTGCTGCAAAAGCTTATGTTGAATCGGGGATGTATAAAGATATCTTAATCGTTGCAGCTGATAAACTCTCATCAATTGTGAATTACGAAGATAGGAATACATGTGTACTTTTTGGAGATGGAGCCTCGGCTTGCGTCGTAGGTGGTGGGCAAAAAGGGTTCGCGATTGAAAATGTTTCTCTGGGCTCAGATGGGCAGCAATCAGAGCTTTTAATTCTTCCAGCAGGAGGCTCCAAGCGACCAGCATCTTTAGAAACAGTTCAGCGTGGAGAACACTTTCTTCGGATGGAAGGACGAGAAGTCTTTAAGCATGCGATTCGTCGGATGGAAGGAGCTGTGAAAGAGTGTCTCGATGCATCGGGTCTCGATGAGCAGGGGATTAGCTGGATGGTTCCTCATCAAGCCAACATCCGGATTATCGAAGCTGTAGCAAAACGCTTTAAAGTCCCTAAACAACATGTCTATTTAACCATCCATAAGTATGGGAATACTTCTGCATCGGCTGTAGGAATTGCTTTAGATGAACTTGTAAAAGAAAAAAATATGAAGCCAGGTGAAAGAATCGTTCTTTTTGCTTTTGGGGCGGGACTAACCTGGGGTGCTGCATCGTTAACATGTGAAGTTGATAATGGATAAAAAAGTAGCATTTATTTTTCCTGGGCAAGGAGCTCAGTATGTCGAGATGGGTAAAGGCTTTTATGAAACCTATTCTATTGTACGAGAAACCTTTGAAGAGGCGAATGATTTACTCGGTTTTAATCTTTCGAAGTTAATGTTTGAAGGCCCTGCAGATGAGCTGATACTGACAAAAAATAGTCAAATTGCAATCTATGTCATGAGTGTTGCTTTATGGCGTGTTGTCAAACAGGAGCTTCCACAAATTGAACCTTCTGTTATGGCTGGGCTGAGTCTAGGGGAGTATAGTGCGTTGACTGCTTCTGGAAGACTCGCTTTTAAAGATGGTGTCCGTTTGGTTCGAGCTCGCGGCGAATATATGTACGAAGCAGGAGTGAAATTCCCAGGAACAATGGCAGTTGCCTTAGGAATGAAGCCTGAAGAAGTCTATGCGATTGTAGATCCTGTTGAAGGAGTATGGGTAGCGAATCTAAATTGTCCTGGACAGGTTGTAGTTTCTGGAACAGTGGAGGGAATCGAAAAAGCAAGTGATCTTTTGAAAGAAAAGGGAGCCAAAAGAGTTCTACCTTTGGATGTTTCAGGAGCCTTCCATAGTGGATTAATGGGTGGGGCTAAGGAAAGACTCCAAGAGAAAATTGATGAAATTGACCTGAGTGAAAGTTCTATTGATCTTGTAATGAATCTCCCTGGTGATTTTGTTTCAGAAAATGAAATTCGAAAGAATATGATTGGGCAAGTGGTTGCTCCTGTCTATTGGGAAAAGGGCGTACGTAAGATGGAAGAGTGCGGAATCCAACTTTTTATCGAGATTGGGCCAGGGAAAACACTAAGTGGCATCAATCGTAAGATTGGGGTTGATGGCAAAACAATCAGCATCGAAAAAATTGAAGATTTAGAGGCATTAAGCCAAGGAGCAGTTAATGACGTTACTTAAAGGGAAGCGAGCGCTCATTACTGGAGGAACATCTGGTCTTGGGAAACAGATAGCTTTGACCTTTGCTGAAGAAGGGACAGATGTAGCGATTATGGGAACGAATCAAGAGCGTGGAAATCTAATTCTTGAAACTCTAAAAGACTCTAAAATTTCTGATGATCAGAAGTTTTGGTTCGATATCGTTAACGTTGCAAGTAAAGAAGAAGTCAATCAATCGGTTGAGGACCTCATGAAAGAATGGAGTGGGATTGATATCTTGGTCAATTGTGCGGGTATTACTCGTGATACACTCTTTATGAAAATGTCTGAAGACGATTGGGATCAAGTGATCAATACCAACCTTAAATCGGTTTATAATTTAACCCATGCACTTGTTCGTCCGATGATGAAAGCCCGCAAGGGAAAGATTATTAATATGGCATCAGTGATTGGCTTGACAGGAAATCCTGGTCAGGTTAATTATTCTGCTTCTAAGCTCGGAATCGTTGGTTTTACAAGGTCTCTTGCAAAAGAACTTGGCCCACGCAATATTAATGTGAATTGTATTGCTCCTGGTTTCTTTGAAACCCCAATGACCAATGTTCTCACAGAAGAACAACGAGAAGGAATTTTAAAGAAGGTTCCCATGGGACGCCTTGGGCATCCGAAAGAAATCGCTCACGCAGCAGTTTTTTTAGCGAGTCATATGTCCGATTATGTAACCGGACAGATACTCACTGTTGATGGGGGCATGATTGCTTAATTTATTTATGAATCTAATTTTAAATATGTTTGAAAAAAGGAATTTTGCTTTATGTCAGTAGAACAGGCAGTGATTGATATTGTTGTGGAACAACTTGGAGTTGATCGTGAAGAGGTAAACGCTGAGAAATCTTTTGTGGAAGATCTCAATGCAGACTCTTTAGACCTCACCGAGCTAATCATGACCTTCGAAGAGAAGTTTCATTTTGAAATTTCTGAAGGAGAAGCTGAAAAGCTCCGCACTGTTGGAGATATTATTAAATTTCTCAACGAAAAGAAAGTTACTGCAAACTAAGGCCTTGCTGGTTACTCAGTATATGCAAGGTCACCTTATTAGGTGAGCTTTTTCATGCGAAAATATTTCAGAAAAATCAAAATGAAACTTAAGGAAAATAAGACAGTTCCAAAGTGGTAAAGTGAGGTCAGGTGAATTCCTGCAAAGAGACCTCCTAAGAGATTTGCAACGATAAAGCTGATAGATCGAATGGAGATAAGATTCATAAGATTAGGTCAAGAAAAAGCTGCAAGTAGACAGATCTCTCCCTAGGATAGAATCAAATTTGGAGGGTCTAGAACTGTGAGCTCTCTTTAAGTTGTAACAGGTGAGCTGATAAAGCTTGCAAACTGATTTTTCGCAATTCCTAGATAGCGAACTCTCTTTTCTCTCTCTTGATCTTTATTTTTGCTATTCATGTTATTCTTTTTGAGAGCGAGTGCATTTATAGATAGAAATTGTATTGTGATCATGTAAAATGAGCTCTTCATGAGAGGAAGCAACATGACTCACTTCAGGAGGCGTAAGAGGAGCCATACTATGTAAACAACGTTATAAATGCAAATGCTCCGATTTGAATTTTATTGATGGAGATCAGAGAGTAAAGGACTCAGTAGTCATATTGTATTCTCTTAGCAAAGCCTCGTTTAGAATGGTAGGAAAAATCTTTGATCATTCATGTTCGTTGGTCAAAGAAGAAACGCATTATTGGGAAAGGGGGAACAATTGCTATTGAGGGGGATAATAGCAATACGCGGCTGCCATTTAGGTCGGATGATAAGGGGCATTAAAGTGGTTTCCAAAAGTGAGAGGATGCTCTATAATTTGATCAAAATATGGCGCGACTTAACAACTCCTCAAATCTTTGCCGAGTGTCAGAATACATTTCTATTTATCTTAAAGTGACCACTCTCGATTCTTTGGTAAGAAAGAAAGGAAAAAGAAGTACAGAGGAATGAAAAAACTTAAGAAAGAACCGATTGAATGTCAGCTCCGGAATAATGGAATATATGCACAAGTGGTCAAGAAAAGAAAAAATCGGAAACTTGTTCAAGTGATCCAAAGGGCGGCTATTTGGAATAATTAGGCTAAGGCTAGCATGGAGGTGTAGGAGAAGATGTTTGCTCGAGGCTAAAAAGAGGAAAGATTATATCTGGTTCAAAATGCACCCAGACACCCATAAAAATCCCTACTTACGAAAGGGATAAAAAGAAGAGGTTTGGAAAAGGGAAGATTTTAAAGCTCCCGAAGTTAAAGGAGCTATATGATGAGATTCCAAGAGGGGAAATGGCATGTTAACAAACCCTACTTATACCAACCTTACTGACATGAGGCTCCTCATTTCTCAACACTCCCTTATTCAATGTATAGTCCCCAAACATCCATGTAACTCCGAAAAGAAAAAGACTCCAGTTAACAGTCACTGGGCTCACATGAAACTTTTTCTTCATCAAAAAAGGGGTTCTTATTTGTGCCCCTTATTGGCTCTTTTTAGATAAATATCAAGGTATTTTTATAAAATCCGAGAGCGGATTTTTGGTGAGAAAAAGAGCATCACCAATAGAGTACTCAAGAGAAGAAGAATGGTTGATAATGCATTAACAATAGGTGAGGTTCCCGATCGGAGCATAGAAAGAAGATAAAGAGAGAGGGTTTGTACTGAAGTTCCTGCGCAGAAGTAAGAAAGGATAAAGTCATCAAAGGAGAGGATAAAAATCAGGAGACCTATTGCAAGGAGAGTCGGTTTTAAAAGGGGAAGGGTGATCTTGATAAATGTTTGGAAAGGAGAAGCTCCTAAGATTTCTGAGGTCTCGGTTAAACGCCTGTCGAGTTGCAGATACCGGGTATAAAGGATGGGGATGACAAAACCTAACCCTAATACAGTGTGAGCAACAATCAATGTTGGCATGCCCAGTTCAATTTTGAAGAGAGTAAAATAGCTTAGGAGACTTATCGCTAGCATTGTTTCGGGAATAATTAGATTGCCGTAGAAAAGGGGAAGAGCTTTTTGGATACGGCCTCCCTGTGCACGAAAGAAGATTAGAGAAATTCCCATGATAAGGCTTAGAGATGTAGAAATGCAGGCAACGATCAGCGAGTTAGTAAAAGAGCGCCAGAGATCTGAAGAGTTGAAGAGTTCATAATACCACTTGAAAGTGAACTGTTCCCAGGATGAAGGAAAACTTTTTGTGTTAAACGAGAAAATAATCAAAATTAGGATTGGAAGATACAGAAAAAGATAGGACCCCATTACGACAAAAAGACTTGTAAATTTTCTGAATATCCTCTTTTTCATTTCATCCCCCTTAAAAGCATTGTGCTCACTTTTTTAAAGGCAATATAGATAAACGCTACAGTGAAAACTAATGCCAAGCAGCTTAGGACCATGAAAGCTGCACCCATTCCTCCTGTTTCATCACCGAGAATATATTGCGAGACCACATTTCCCACAAAGTATTTTTTATCTCCTCCCATTAATTCTGGGATGATGAACTCTCCAAAAGCAGGGATAAAGACAAGAAAAAAACCTGCGCGGACAGCAGGAAGCGTGAGAGGGAGCATAACTTTTCTAAAGGTCTCTTGCCAGGAAGCGCCCAAATCGTTTGAGGCTTCAAGAAGGCGGTGATCAAAACGTTCTAAAGTTGAAAAAATGGGAAGAACCATAAAAGGGAGGTAGCAATAGACCATCATAAGGATGACTGCAAAAAGAGAGTTTAAAAAATGGATTGGTTCTTGAATTAACCCTATGTTTTTAAGGAGGGTATTTAAAAAACCTTCTCTTTCCAAGAGATAAAACCACGCATGAACATGGAGAAGGAAATTTATCGAAAAAGGGACAATCAGAAAGAAGAGCATGAGAGTTTTATAACGTCCCCCTTTAAAAGCTATGAAATGGGCTAGGGGATAAGCAATCAGTAAGGAAAAAACAGCAGTTGAGAGAGCTAGAGTAATAGAGCTAAAAATAACTGAAAGGTGGGTTTTTGAGAAAAGGGGGGCAAAGTTTTCAAATGTCAATCCCTGCCAACCGCCTTCCTCGGAAAGAATAAAAACACTACTAACCATCATGAGCAGAAGGGGAAGGTAGAAGAAAATAATCTGCCAAATCAGTGCCGGAGAGCCGATTGCAAAAGAACTTTCATTTTTCGTTATTTTCTGAATTTTATGGAAAAGAGCATACATTTTAACTCTCCAATAGTAAGGCGTTTTTTACTTGCCAATAGAGAAAAACTTCATCGTCATAGTCGATATTTTCTTGCGCAAAATGCTCTTCATTTTGTTCAAAGACTTGGAGTTTAAATTGGTTATTAATGATGACATTATATTGTGTTGATCGCCCATGATAGACGATTTGTGAAACAACACCTGTTAAAGTGTTAGCAAAATTTTCAACCGGCTTTTTTGAAATAAAAATCTTTTCAGGGCGAAGACTCATGGCTGTTTCACACCCTTCATACATCCATCCTTTTTTCTGAGGGATATAAACCTTAAAGCGCCCCATATGAGGAATATCAATTTCGAGGCTAGTGTCAAGATTGTGGAGGGTTCCATGCAAGATATTCGTTGTTCCAACGAATTTTGCAACAAAACTGGAAACTGGGAATTCATAAATTTCTTTGGGCGTTCCAATTTGCTCAATTTCACCCTCATGATTCATGATAGCCATATGGTCTGCAACTGTGAGAGCTTCAAACTGATCGTGAGTGACATAGAGAAAGGTTGTCTGAAGCTTATCTTGAAGATCGATGAGCTCAACGAGCATCTTTTCTCTGAGCTTAAAGTCTAAAGCTGCTAGAGGTTCATCTAGAAGAAGAACTTCAGGTTCATTGATGATTGCGCGGGCAAGAGCAACCCGTTGTTGCTGTCCTCCAGAAAGCTGAGAAGGGAGTTTAAAAAGATGATTTTCTAAGTGGAAAGTTTTTAAGATTTTAATGACACGTTGTTCAATTTCTTGTTTAGGAACTTTTTGAATGATGAGACTATAAGCAACGTTATTGAAGACGTTAAGATGAGGAAATAAAGCATAATTTTGAAAGACAATATTGATTTTACGCTTATTGATGGGAAGATGGGTGATATCGGTCTTTCCAAGATAGATGATTCCACCATCGGGCTTTTCAAAGCCAGCAATCAGTCTGAGAAGGGTTGTTTTGCCACAACCACTCGGTCCCAATAGAGCAAAGAATTCCCCAGAGGGAATTGTTAAATTAATTTTATTAAGAATAAGCCCTTCCCCATGGGACTTCGTCATCTCTTTAAGCCGAATACTCCTCAAAATCCGCTCCTTATTCACTCCTTGATTTTCCATACGAGTTCATGGAATTTAATTCCCTATGAAACCGGACTTAGCAGACAATCTTTTAAACCACCTTCCTATTGCATATTGCCTTGTGGCCTATTGGGTCGTCGAATGGCTTAAAATCTAATACATCATCTCCTATTTTCGTAGGGAGTGCATCGTCTGATGCGCTTACGATTTTGCAGATATTTTACGATTTTCTACAATAAATGAGGAGAGTTATTGCAATAAAATCCAAATTTTGAAGAATGGGTAAAGAGCGATGTTTAAAAGTTCCTTACGTCAAAATTCCTTGAGGTGACTCTGCCAAGAAGGGGACCTCAGCTTTTAGGATGGTGAAGTAGCCCATATTCGAAAGTAATATGAGCGATGCACCCGGGGCAAAAAAAGATGCCCAGTTAGGAAAAAGCTCAAACTTTAAATTGAGGTGTGTAGAATCCTATGGATCGTAAAAAATTAGTAATTATAGGATCGGGCCCAGCAGGACTTACTGCAGCTATATATGCTGCCCGTGCCAATTTGTCCCCCCTTATATATGAAGGGTTTTTCAGTGGCTCCCCTGGAGGTCAATTAATGACAACGACTGAGGTGGAGAATTTCCCAGGGTTTCCAGAAGGGATTACAGGTCCGGAACTCGTGGATGCTATGAAGAAGCAGGCAATCCGCTTTGGGACTGAAATTTTAACGGAAGATGTCGAAGATCTTGATTTAAGTGAACGTCTCTTCAAGGTCAAAGGGAAGCAAACAACCGTTTTAGCTGATAGTATCATTATTGCGACGGGCGCAACGGCAAAAAGGTTACAAATCCCAGGTGCTGGAGATGGAGAACTTTGGCAAAAGGGAGTTACGGCATGTGCTGTTTGTGATGGAGCAATGCCCATCTTTCGGGATAAAGAACTTTATGTGATCGGTGGGGGAGACACCGCTGTTGAAGAGGCAACCTTTCTCACAAAATATGGAAGTAAAGTTTACATTGTACATCGAAGAAACGAGCTTCGTGCTTCTAAAATTATGGTTAAACATGCCTTGGAACACCCCAAGATTGAAATCCTATGGGACACCGTTTGTATTAAAATTGAAGGGAAGGATATGGTTGAACGTGTTACCCTTCAAAATGTTAAAACTGAAGAAAAGGTCGCGAAAGATGCTGCAGGAGTCTTTTTTGCTGTAGGACATACCCCAAATACAGACTTTTTGAGAGGGCAGCTAGAAGCCGATAAACAGGGTTACCTCATTGTGAAATCTGGTTCGACTTATACGGATGTTGAAGGGGTTTTTGCTGCAGGCGACGTCCAAGATAAGATCTATCGCCAAGCGATTTCTGCTGCTGGTTCTGGTTGTATGGCTGCTCTTGATGCAGAGCGTTGGCTCTCAGCAAATGGATTGTCATGAAGAAGATTGTTCTCCTATTTTTTCCATGTACCCTTTTTGGGTTTGTCCTTCAACCTTGGTATTCACCAATAGGAGAATTTCAGTTCCGCCCTACTTATTCCTACCGCTACTATCCTTCTGTGAGTCAGGGAAAAAATCCCAGGTTTTACCACTCACATGATCATCGGCTGGATCTTAATTTTGGAGTGCAATTTTGGTCGAACTGGGAGTTGCAGTTTGAGTCCCATTTTTTACATTCCCGCAAATTAAACTGGGGAACAGAGCGGGTGGGTTTACAAATCCGTCACCTCTTCTTAGATGATGTGGTGGGTGATCCCATCAGCTTCTCAGTAGGATTGCAAGGGTTCTATGTGATGACGCGATCCCTTCGTGATGTAAGCGTGCCTTATCACGCTCGAGGGAATCTTGAACTTGGAACAGCGATCGGGAAAGAGATTGATAAAACCTATAATTGGCTCTTTCGTTTTTGGGGTTTTTTGGGTATAGGAATCGCTAATCGAGGGATGCCTTGGATCCGTCCTTTAATTACAGCAGAGATAAAGTTTCAGCAGAGGCATGTTCTGAAAGCTTTTACAGAATCCTATATCGGCTTCGGTCGCCGCCACCATGTGAACATCAATGATTTTGATGGTTATGCAAAAATTGCTCACCGCTCCATTGATCTTGGCCTTAACTATACCTATCTCTTTCGCATTTGGGGGAATCTAAGTTTGGAAGGAGCTTATCGTCTTTATGCTTATAGCTTTCCGAAACATGCAGTGACTGCGAAGATAACTTACCACTTTCCGTTTTCACTATTTTAGGGATCAGTAGAGGATATAAGGGGATTTTTTCATGCCTGGAGTTTGTTGGCTTTCAATATATTTTCTCATAGATTCAAAATCAATACACGTAGATTCGAATACCTTCTTCATCAATGTTAGGTGTTCTTTAGGAAAACAAGTTTTTCGATGTTTAGTAACAAGACAAATAGGGAGGCGAGGATGTGAAATCAATCAGCTGCGATAACAGTTGTGCCGATGTTGATGATGACAATCTCTCCACCACCTCTTACATTGTTTTGATAAATGGTATAAATTAATAGCTATCAGATTTTATTCTACCCAGAGGGCAACGGCTGTTGCAAAGGTTTTACAGTGACTAATGGAGATGAAGATTTGAGGGCTATTGAAAGTTTCATTAAAGGAATCAGAGAGCTTAACGATAGGGCGACCAAGTTCATTGTTAAGGATCTCGATATCGAGGAAAGATATCGAGTCACCAAAGCCTGTTCCCATAGCTTTAGCAATGGCTTCTTTTGCAGCAAAACGGCCTGCTAAAAATGTTGTCGAATCTTTATGGACAAGGCAGTACTCAAGCTCTCGCTCATTGAAGAATTTTTTATAGAAATGGGGGCCGTGCTTCTCGATCGTCTTGCAAATTCGATCGATTTCTAGAATATCATTTCCAATACCTTTGATCACTCCTCGTCTTCATCCCCATCAAGAATATCGCTTCCGAGGAGTTCATCACGTTTTTCATTCGGTCCTTCCTCATCTTCGAGGCCTGCTTCCAGAGCATTACAGAAAACCATTCTACCAGAAGAGGTATGTTTTACGGAAAGAACTTGTGCATCGATCACATCTCCAATAAAGCTTCCACCACCATTAATAACCACCATGGTTCCATCATCGAGGTAACCGACACCTTGGCGAGGCTCTTTTCCATAGCGTTGAACTTTAATTTTAATCATCTCTCCTGTTTCCATGAGAGGTTTTAGAGCATTAGATAGAGAATGAAGATTGATGATTTGGACGCCTTCAATGGATGCCATTTGAACACGGCTGATATCGGCAGTTAGAATATTGGCGTCAATTAAGCGCGCCAGACGAATGAATTTACTTGCCGTATCTTTAACCTCAGGAAAATCAGTATCATTAAAACGTAGGCCCAGCGTTCCGAGTTGCTCCATCTTTTTGATCACTTCTAAGGAGCGGCGAGCTCGAGTTTTTATTGTATCATCACCTATTTCAGTTTGAGAATAGAGTTCTTTAATGATGAATCGCGGAATCACAAGGTGTTGATCTAGGATACCAGTAGAGCAAACATCAATAATACGGGCATCAGCAAGAATTGACGAATCAATAAGTAAGTCTCTTTTCTTTTGAGCCGTTGGAGCGAACTTTACGAACGGGATGCTAACATAGAGTTCATCGGAAGCTCTTAAGGTCATAATAGAACCCAGATAAGTCCCGAATAGGAATAGGGCAATTTTTATCACTTCAAGGGCTTGAGGAGTTAAAACAAGAGAGATTGAGCTTAAATCTAGTATCGCATCGAAAATTAAGACAAGAGCTTGTCCCATTAGGTAACCGACAAAAAGACCGATTATGGTTATATTAAAAGATCGCAGGTTGAACTTTCTAAAAAGAGTATCGAATCCAATTAAGAGGAGGCTAAATACAAAACCGATTAATATTCCTATAAGCGCATTAGCTGCTAAAAGGCCTTCAGGACGGGATAACATATAAGTTGTCATAAAGAAGATCGAAATAATAGTGAAAAAGATCCTGATAAACGCTAGAGAAATATTCATATGACAAAAACTCCGTATAAACCCACGATAGGATTTCTAAATTTTTATTAACTTACTTACTTCTTATACCAAGACAAGATTTTTTTAAAGCTATCTTTTCATTTCTTATTTTCAAGGCGGTTCAGAAGTTAAAGATGTGGGACAGCTTCTGAACCAGTTGTCCCGACCGACATATTATGTAGAAGTCTAAAGTTTGTCTTTCCCGTACTTTCTTTTGAGAAAAGGAAATTTGAGGGTAACCTTCTTAAGGTATAACCTTTCAATTGCAATAATAGACAATCCGTTCTTTTCGGCACACGCATAGATCAATCGCTTGAGTTCCTTCTGAATTTCCCCGAGAAGGATTTTTTTCTATACTCTTGGAATCTAGACAAAGTGATAACCCTGTCTCTTAT
>JAUHQH010000091.1 GCA_030408485.1 Candidatus Neptunichlamydia sp.
CAGATGTGTATAAGAGACAGTTCTATTAGAAAATAAAAGATGCTACTTCGCAATCACATTGCGTTTGCTTAAGTAGGATAGAGAACTATAGATGGCCTAGTTCGAAGGGAAGAACTTTTGGGTTAAGTAAATTCCTTCCTTTTCGAGGTATTTAACCATAACGGCTTGCAACTCCTTTTCAGCAGGAGTTTGCGGGGCGATTTCACCTTTTCCAAGAGCCATAAGGTGTTTGCGTGTTGAAGCTGACGCATAAACCTTAGGAAGGACTGTTGATGCGGTATCGACAAAGGACTTGATTTTAACATCAACAAGATCTCCTTTGCAGGCTTCGCTCATTTGCTTGATTTTTTCAAGTTGAAGGACGAGGTAACGCTTTTGAAATGTTTCTTCATCCATTTTGCTTTGCGTATTAGCGATTTCAAGTGAAAGACTCTTAAACCAGAATTCCGTATCGATTTGGATCAGTTTATTTTCGATAGGAGTGACTCCGTCGCCCTTAAGTTTCAGGGCTAGGTTGTGAATAAATCGAATGCTCCCCTCTTCTTGCTTATTAGGGCAGAAGAAGATCATGTCGCGGACTTCACGGCTGATTTTCTCATTGGGGTGATTAAGGGCGACTTCAATCAACTCTTGGTCTTGAGCATGGTGGAGGGCGGCGATTTTTTGCTTAAATTCATCAGTTTTATCGACCTCGTAGTCGTGAGTCATGGATGAAAGTTTCTTCTGTTGCTCTAAAAGCTTGTTATTTTTCCACTTTTTTTCAGTCTCACGGTACTCATCATCTGTTTTTCTCAAAAAATTATTATAACATCCAGTTCGGTAGTCAGTCAGCACCTCATCGATCATTTTTTGTTCTGGAGAGGCGATGTGCTCTGATTGAACAGGTTCAGATTGAGCGAGTGTTTCATCTCCTACTAGAGGAAAGGTTAGAGCTGTTGCTAGAAATGGAACCAGTAGAAACTTTTTCATAAAAACGCTCTCCATGCTCAATTTGTTTGATGACCTCTATTGTAGCAGGATGGGGATTAAAAACACACTCAAACAGTCTGAATTACATATAAATAAATAATTTTAATTTGAAAAGAGTTTATGAATGCTCTTGGAAAAAATAGGGGAAATACGCTAAAAGTGGTGGTTTACCAGTGCGCCTGTAGTTCAATGGTAGAACAATAGCCTTCCAAGCTATTAGTGTCAGTTCGATTCTGATCAGGCGCTTTTTTCTACATGAGGGATGAAATCCTACCGCAGGACCTGAATATTAACCAAGACCGAAATCCTTACGAAAGTAGTAGGGATGCCGTCGTCAAACAAAAGGGACAAGGCTTGGCAAAAAACAAAAAATATAACTCTGTATCCGTTAAGGACCTTCTAGAAGCTGGGGCACACTTTGGCCACCAGAAACAACGATGGAACCCCAAAATGAAGCGCTTCATCTTCGAAGAGCGGAGCGGGATCTATATCATCGACCTTGCTAAAACAATGCAACAAATTCGGATTGCCTTAGAAATTGTCAACAATGTTGTTGAGAAGCACCAAAGCATTCTTTTCGTTGGAACAAAAAAACAAGCGAAAGCTGTCATTAAAGAGTGTGCAGAACGTTGTGGAGAACTTTACGTAGCAGAGCGTTGGTTAGGCGGAATGCTAACAAATCTTCCAACCATTAGACAATCGGTCAAAACTCTTGAGCGGATCGAAAAGCAGATTGCTGCCGGAGGAGAAGGTTTTACAAAGAAAGAGGTGACCCTCCTCAATAAGGAACGTGAAAAACTTAGCCGTAACCTTTCTGGTATCCGTGCGATGAGAAAACTTCCTGAGCTTCTTATTGTTGTAGATCCTAGCAAAGAGCACATTGCTGTTGTAGAAGCGAACAAACTTGGAATCCCTGTGATGGCTCTAGTAGACACCAACTGTGATCCTGATCCTATCGATTACGTTATTGCTTGTAATGATGATGCTTTAAAGAGTATTAAGTTAATTGTTCAAGCAATCTCTGATGCTGTCATCGACAAAAAAGGAGAACTCAATATTGCCATTGGCAAGGATGAGGAAAAAACTGAAGCTAAGGTTGAAGAAATTGCAGGAGAAGAGGAAAAAGAATGACGATTACAGCTCAAATGATCATGGACCTAAGAAAACGTACCGGTGTTGGGATGAGCAAATGTAAAGAAGCTCTGAGCGAATCTAATGGAGATATTGAAGAAGCCATTCACATCCTTCGTAAAAAAGGGATGGCATCAGCTGTAAAGAAAGGTGGAAGAGAGACCAATGAAGGAGTCATTGGAATCGCTGAGACCGAAGATGGAGCCTTTCTTATTGAAATTAACGCTGAGACCGATTTCGTTGTCCAAAACGACCGGTTTAAAGAATTCCTTAAAAATATCTGTGATGAGGTTGCAAGAACGTCTCCAACATCTATCGGTGAGTTTCTACATCAAAAGTATAGCAAAAATGATGCTTTAACAATTGATGAATATCGCGCAGACATTATTCAAACTCTTGGAGAAAATATCCGAATCAAAAGGATTAAAGAGTTTAAAAAAGTTGGTGATTATTCTCTAGGTATCTACTCCCATATGAATGGAAAAATTGTTTGTGTTGTAGAGATTAAAGGAGCTAATGATCAAGGAACTTTAGCGCGTGATGTTGCAATGCATGTTGCTGCCGAAGCTCCAGATTATTTAAAACCTGAAGATGTTCCAGCTGATGTTCTTGCTAAAGAAGAGGAAATCGCCCGATCTCAAATTCAAAACAAACCGCCTGAAATCATGGATAAGATTGTAAAAGGTAAGCTGAATGCTTATTACGAACAGGTTTGTTTAGTGAATCAGAAGTTTGTCAAAGATCCTTCGATGACAGTGGCGAAGTATGTCTCTGAAGAAGGAAAGAAGGGTGGTAAAACCCTAGAAGTTATGGATTTTGCTCGCTGGCAAATAGGTGAATAATTTGGCAAAATCTCCTTATAAAAGGGTCTTACTTAAGCTCTCAGGCGAATCTCTAAAAGGAGAGAAGGGAGGAGTGATTGATCATGAAGCCTGCGCTCAAATCGCAGATAGTATTTGCGAAGTCTATGAGCTCGGAGTTCAAATTGGTGTTGTGATTGGCGGAGGAAACATTTTCCGTGGCAACATGGCAAAGCAATTTGGATTTGCACGTACTCCTGCCGATCATGTCGGAATGCTTGCCACAACGATCAATGGACTGATCTTAGGACAAATTCTTTCAGAAAAAGGGTGCAATACGCGTGTGATGAGCGCCCTTAATTTTGATGGGATTGTAGAGACTTATAATTGGAATCATGCTCTCTACTCCCTCAATAAAGGACTCATTGTGATCTTTGTTGGAGGAACGGGGAACCCTTATTTTACAACAGATACCTCAGCCGCAATGCGCGCTAGTGAAATCGAAGCTGACGTTCTTCTTAAAGCAACAAAAGTCAATGGAGTTTATGACAAAGATCCCATGAAAAATCCGGATGCAGTGAAAAGTGATCATTTGACCTTTTCCGAAGTCCTCATGAAGAATCTAAGTGTGATGGACGGAACGGCTATTGCTCTTTGTCGAGAAAGCGATATTCCCATCTATATCTTCAATATTTTTGGAAAGGGAGCCCTGTTGAAAGCGGTAACCGAAAGAAAAGGTGGAACACTCGTTACAAAAGGTTAATCATTTATGAGCGTTATGGACAAATGTAAACAAAACATGGAAAAAGCTGTTGAGCACTATAAGGATGAGCTCAAGAGCATGCGAACAAACCGCCCCAGCCCAAACATGCTAGACAATGTTGTCATAGAGGTTTATGGCGCTGACATGCGGATGCGTGATATCGCAACGGTTGCCGTTAGCGATGGGAATCAACTCATTGTGACTCCCTTTGACCCCTCCACAGTAAATTCGATTGCTAAAGGTATTGAAAAGGCAAATTTAAATGTGACGCCTGCCGTTGATGGCAACGTTGTCCGCCTCCCGATCCCACCGATGAGTGAAGAACGGCGCAAAGAAATTGCTAAAGATGCCCGTGAAAAAGGGGAAAAAACAAAGGTGACAATCCGTGATGTAAGACGCAAGTCAAATGATCAGGTAAAGAAGGAAAAGACAGATGGTGATATTTCTGAAGATGAGCAAAAGAAAAATGAAAAGCTGATCCAAGAACTCACCGATAAATACTGCAAGCAAGTCGATGAATTTTTCTCTGTAAAAGAGAAAGATATCCTCGAAGTTTGATCTTGCAAAGATTACCCCCTCTCTTTAAAATAGAGAGACTTATTATCTAGGATAAAGTCCTCTTAGGTGTTTTCTAAATTGAAGGGAAGGTTTAAATAAACCTTTTCAAAAGAAGGACTTGTTGAATGAATCAGGAATCAAATGATGCGAATTTTATAGAACCTCCAGCATAAGGCCCCATCGTCTAGTCAGGCCTAGGACACAAGATTTTCATTCTTGCAACAGGGGTTCGAATCCCCTTGGGGTCATTTGAGGCTTTAGCTCAGTTGGTAGAGCATCTCCCTTTTAAGGAGAGGGTCGTTGGTTCGAGCCCAACAAGCCTCAATAAAGCCGGAACTTCTGTTCCGGCTTTTTTGCTCTCCCTTTGCAAAAAATTTTTTTATAAGAAACATAGAGAGACTGAGTTGAGGTAACATCGACTATGTGGGATTGGTTGAGTTGAGTATAAGCCCTTCTTATAAGAAGGGCTGGAACTT
>JAUHQH010000092.1 GCA_030408485.1 Candidatus Neptunichlamydia sp.
GAGATGTGTATAAGAGACAGGCATAAGATATTAGTGTATGAAAAAAACAAGGTAGACTCATTTTTTATTGCCAACCTATTGAAAGGTTATACCTCAAGAATGTTACGCCCTCAAATTTCCTTTTCTCGAAAGAAAATGTGGAAGAGATAAGCTTTGGACTTCTGCATAATATGTCGGGACAGCTGGTACAGTATCTTCGGAAATGATTATTCGATATATCACACAATGCCAGGGTAAAGGACCCCTTCATCTCAATCTCCTAAACGGGATGGAAATTCTCGCGCGTCTTTTTAATAACAAAAATAGACTTAAGTGTTTTGATCTTTGAATTCGGTTCATTTGCTCTTATCAGTCGTATCGGTTACAATCGTATTTAGAATAATGGATAAGTTAAATAAAAAATTTCGCAAAAATACTAAAGGTGTCATTCATGTCCACCTTAAAGGGTTTGCTTTTGTTTCTCCGGATGATCAAAAAAAATATCCAGAAGATATCTTTATCCCAAAGCATCTAAAAGGGAATGCTGTTGACGGAGATCGCGTTGAAGTTGCTATTCTTCCTGAAAAAAAAGCTAACAAAGGTCCTGAAGGATTTGTACAGTCTGTGCTTAATCGCGCAAAAGAAGAGCTCGTAGGCATCGTTTGGGTCATAAATCCAAAAGAACATTACCTTCTCTACATCCAATCACTTGGAAAATCGAAAACCGCACTTGTAAAGAGAAGTTCGAAAGCAAAATATCACATTGGAGATCGCCTTTTAGTAAAGGTCATTGATTGGGGAGACGAAAAAACTCCCGCCCTATGCTCTATGGTAAAAAAAATCGGCAGCATCGATCAGTCTCAAACGGATATTCCTGCTGTCATCAAAGATTTTGGCATTCGAAAAAAGTTTCCTAGAGAAGTGATACAGCAGATCAAAAAGCTTCCAAAGGAAGTTGAAAAAAGGGATCTCAAAGGACGAAAAGACCTAACGGATTTAGAAACATTTACCATTGATCCAGATGCCGCACGTGATTTTGATGATGCTCTTTCTCTAGCGGAAGATAAAAAAGGGCATTTTCATCTCTCAGTACATATTGCTGATGTTTCTCATTATGTCGAAGAAGGATCTCCCCTGGATAAAGAAGCAAAAAAACGCTCTAACTCCACCTACTTTCCAGGATTATGTGTACCTATGCTTCCAGAGGCACTATCCAATCACCTCTGCAGCTTAAAAGAAAAAGTCATTCGCCTCACTATCTCAGCCATTATTGAGCTTGACTCTAATGGCACCGTATTAAACTACAAAATTGTCCGCGGATTCATCAATAGTCAAAAGCGGTATACTTACAAGGAAGTTAAGGAGATTCTAGATGGTGAGAGAAAAAGTCCTCACTACGACACCTTGAAACGGATGCGAAAACTTTGTCTCCTCTTAAAGAAAAAGCGGTTTGAAAGAGGATCTGTTGATTTAGCTCTTTCGGAAATTGTCATAAAAGTTGATAAAAAAGGAACGCCTACAGGGTATGAGGTTGTCGGATATGACATCACTCACCAACTCGTGGAAGAATTTATGCTCAAAGCAAATGAACTTATTGCTGAAGAGTTTATGAAAAGAGGACAAGATGCTGTTTTTAGAGTCCATGAACCTCCAGGAGAAGGTAACCTCTCAGCTTTTTATAACTTGGCTAGAAGCCTAGGATTCCCTCTTCCCAATAAAGTTGAAATTTCAGATGTCCAAAAGATTTTTGAGCTTGCGAAAAATACCCCTTATGCTGAGCAACTATCTATTGCCTATATTCGCAGCATGAAACTTGCTATTTACTCTAAAGAAAATGTTGGTCACTACGGACTCTCTTTAGAAAATTACTGCCACTTTACGAGCCCGATTCGTCGCTATAGCGATCTTGTTGTCCATCGCCTCCTCTTTTCTACAGAAGAATATGATCTCGATCAAATTGCAAAGGATTGCTCGGAAAGAGAACGGGCATCATTTAAGGCCGAAGTTAATGTGGTCATGATGAAAAAACTTCGACTTCTCGATCTCTATCAGAAAAAAGAGCCTGATAGAATCTATTCTGCTGTCTTGAGTAAAGTCAAACCTTTTGGAATTTACTTTGAAGTCTCTCCTATCCAATATGAAGGATTCCTTCATATTTCAGCCCTTTATGATGACTATTTCGAATACAATAATGAATCCTTAATAGGACAAAATAGTGGAAAAAGTTATAAAATAGGAGTCTCCTTAGACCTCTATCTTGAAGAGGTCGACTTAATTACGATGGAGAGCAAATGGGCCTTAAATCAACCAAAGAAAAACTCCCTCTTTCATTCTTTCAAGAAGAAGAAACGCTCGACATCGCGCAAAAACTCTTAGGTAAATACCTCTTTACTCATTTTGATGGGGAAATCACAGGAGGAATGATCATCGAAACCGAAGCCTATAAAGGCGCCGAAGATCAAGCCTGTCATGCCTATAATAACCGAAGGACAAAACGGACTGAGGTCATGTTTTCACCAGGAGGTATTGCGTATATCTATTTCTGTTATGGAATGCACCATCTTTTTAATATTGTCACTCATAAAGAAAACATCCCTCATGCGATCCTCATTCGTGCCCTAAAACCCACCCATGGGATAGAAACAATGCTTAAAAGGCGTAAAAAAACCTCAATCGATCAAACTCTTACAAATGGTCCTGCTACCACTACACAAGCATTAGGAATCCATACAAACCATTCAGGTTTAGACCTAACCGGAAACCAAATTTGGCTTGAAGATCATGGAGTAACTATCCCCAAAAGCAAAATCCTCGCCACACCCCGGATCGGAATCGACTATGTGGGAAAAGACAAAGATCTCCCCTACCGTTTCCTAAAGGTATAATTCACCTTAACACGGATAAAGGAGAAAATGCTCTTATAGCGACAACCCTTGGGCATATTTGTAGCTTTATTTTTCGGAATTGGTATAAAGTCTACTGAAAAGGATACGTTCATGAAAAAATACTTTATTACTGGTCTCGTCATTCTCCTTCCTTTGGCGGTAACGGTTGCGATCGTTGTTTTCATTGTCAACTTCTTGACCAAGCCTTTTATTGGAATTGTTTCAGGATTTTTAAAAGACTTTGGAATCCTGAATAAAGGTTTCTTTCTTCTCACACAAGAACAAGTCGTGCTCTATGGTAGTAAATTGCTTATCTTGATTTGCCTCTTTCTCTTTACCCTTTTACTTGGAGTCATTGCCCGGTGGTTCTTCTTCAAAGCTCTTCTTAATCTAAGCGATAAAATCCTCCATAGAATCCCCCTTGTGAACAAAGTTTATAAAACGACTCAGGAGATTATCAAAACAATTTTTGTGACAGACAAAAACTCCTTTAAGCAGGTAGTGATGGTCCCCTTTCCTAAGCCAGGAACTTACGTTATGGGATTGGTTTCTAGAGAAGCTCCAAAAATCTGTTCAGAAAAGTCAGAAAGTGAGCTCTATTCAGTTCTAGTCCCTACAACTCCAAACCCAACAACTGGCTTTCTCCTCATGTACAAAAAAGAAGAAATGATCTTCCTTGATTTAAAACCTGAGCGTGCCATTAAATATATCGTTTCTTGTGGGGTGATCACTCCAGAACATCAAGTAAAACTCGAAGCTGAAAACAACCCATGAAGAAAACATTTCTTGCAGGCCTTGCTATTCTTCTCCCTATAGCTGTAACGCTATTCGTCGTTTTTTTTATCGTCGACTTTTTGACAGCCCCATTTGTTGGAATTGTTGAGGATTTTATTACGAATCGCGGAACAATAGAGCTTGCAGCATACCATAAGCATCTCCTCCTTTTTGCGAGTCGAGTCATTGTTCTCATCCTCTTCCTAACACTTGTCTTTATTCTAGGAGCTCTTGGAAGAAAACTCTTTTTTTCATGGTTCATTAACCTCACTCACCGCATCTTCTATAAAATCCCGATCATCAAAACAATCTATAAAGTGACGCTAGAAATTAGTAGCAGTGTCTTCTCAGATAAAAAAAAGGCTCTTTTCAAAGGAACCGTTGCTGTTCCCTTTCCAAATAGTAAAGCTAAAGTTTTGGGCCTTCTTTCAGGAAATCCTCCTGATGAGGTCGCTGAAAAAAAAGATAAACTCCAAACTGTTTTTGTTCCGACCTCGCCTCATCCTATATCAGGTTTTCTGATGATGTACGATGATCAAGAGGTACAAAAAACGGATATTGAAACAGAAGATCTCTTCAAATTTCTCCTTTCCTGTGGAATGTCCCACCCTAACGAAGAGAAGTAATGAATCGCAATGTACGAATAATATTCTTTCAAGTGAAAAGCGATGCTGAAAAACGGGAACGTATTATCGGTCTTGCTGAGGAATATTTTGAAAAAAAAGAACCCCTTGTCATTCAACTCCCGCATCAAAAAGCGCTAGAGTATGTCGATCTTCTCCTTTGGAGAGCTCCTAAAGAGAGCTTTCTTCCCCATACGATTAAAGATGAACCCACCCAAGGTTTTATTGTCCTAACCTCTTCTGGAAAAAATCCGAATAGTGCTCGGAGTGTCTTAAACCTATGCCCAGAGCCTGTTGACAATAAAAGTCTTTCGTTTTTAAAGATTTATGAGCTTGAAGATCTTGCTTCAACTCATAAAAATCGTTCTGCTCAAGAGCGCTATAAAGCCTATAAAAATGCAGGCCACGGAATTATTACTATATAATCCATCCCTTATACCTGTCTCTTATACACATCTCCG
>JAUHQH010000093.1 GCA_030408485.1 Candidatus Neptunichlamydia sp.
CAGATGTGTATAAGAGACAGAACCACATGGCATTGCTAAGGACTTTTTAGATTTTTTTCTTCGGGATGGTAGTAAACTAGATGTTTTGTTATCCTTGATTCTCCTCCATTGTAAAAGCTCCAATCCAATCAATCAGTCTTTCACATGGGGCTTGATAGCCTTGTGCAACTCTTATCCGTCTTTGTTTATGAGCAAAAGAAGATATTTCAATAGACCATCTTCTCACTTTTAGAAACCACTATTAGTACGTCTTATCAGAGGATACTCATTTTTTTAACCAGTTCTCAACACTCCCAGTTACTACCATCCCAAAGAAAAAAAATCTAACAGGTTGGCTATGTGTATAAAAAACTAAAAAATAATGATTTGGGAATTTAGATCTCAGAGTTTACAGAAAAAATATTGCTTAGTCCTAGCGAATTCAGACCAAGTTGCTTAAAAAATGCGTAAATTGAGGAGTATACAGGTGAGGTTTTTTCATCATGTCTCCTGTTATTTGCTTTATACACAAAGAGTTTCTAGATGAATGAGATGAAAAAAACTCCGGATGCTGGACTCGAACCAGCGACCAATAGATTAACAGTCTACTGCTCTACCGCTGAGCTAATCCGGAATAGCAAAGAAGTGAATTATAGAAACTCTCAGATTTTAGTTCAATTGATTACATGCATCTTATCAAAGAACTTAAAAAATTGAGTGCAAAGAGGGAAGAGTTAGAGTAGGATAGTAAACTATGGATCAATTGAGCGGATTTGTCGATCACATTATTTTCTCAAGTGAGGAGACAGGGTTTACGGTTGCTCGACTCAAAACACCACATGAACGGGATCATATCACTGTGGTTGGCTCATTGCCATGGGTAAACACGGGAGAAACCCTCCACTGCAAAGGTACCTGGAAGCATCACCCTCGCCATGGAAGACAATTTGAAATTGAATCTTTCGAACTCACTGCCCCTGTTGATCTTTTGGGAATTCAACGCTATTTAGAATCAGGAATGATCAAAGGGATCGGTTCTGTTTATGCTAAACGCATTGTGAAAGAATTTGGAGTGAAGACCCTTGAGGTCATTGATAAAACTCCCCATCGTCTCACAGAAATTCCTGGACTAGGGACAAAGCGGGTTGAAAAAATTGAAGCTTGTTGGAATGAGCAAAAAGAGATTCGAAATGTCATGATCTTTTTACAAACACATAAAGTTCGACCCTCTTTTGCTCAAAAGATTTTTAAGAGATATGGGGAAGAAAGTATTGATAAAGTAAAAGGAAACCCTTACTCGCTTGCTAAAGAAATTTATGGGATTGGATTTAAATCAGCGGATGAACTCGCTCAAAACCTCGGAATCACTAAAGATTCTCCTCTCCGTATTAAAGCAGGAATCGAGCATGTTCTCTGGGAAATGAGCAATGGCGGCCATGTCTGTTTCCCTAGAGAGACGTTTATCCCTGAGGCAGAAAAAATCTTAGAGGTTGAGGGAACCTTAATCAAAGAGCAGATCACGGAATTAGAACTAGAAGGACATATCATGGTTGAGGGCTTAGAAGGAGTTCCTTATCTGTGGGTACGTCCCCTCTATAGGGCTGAATGGGGGATTGCGCAAGAACTCAATCGAATTAAAGAAGCTCCCTGCAATATTCGCCCCGTTTTAATCGATAAAGCAATCGATTGGGCTCAAGAAAAACACCGGATTCGTTTTGCAAAAGAGCAGAAACTTGCCATTTCTAAAAGTCTAGAAGAAAAAATCCATATCATTACTGGAGGTCCTGGAACAGGAAAGAGTACGATCACACGAGCTATTTTTTCGATTACCTCCCAAATAACAGATAAAATTACTTTAGCTGCACCTACTGGACGAGCAGCAAAACGGATGACAGAAATTACGGGGAAAAAAGCCTTTACAATCCATAGCCTCCTAGAATTCGATTTTAACGAAGGAGGATTTAAACGGACCCGTGACAACCCTTTAACTGCTCGCCTCATCATCATTGACGAAGCAAGTATGATCGATACCCTTTTGATGTATAGTCTTCTCAAAGCAATCCCTAATGAAACACGTTTGACTTTTATTGGTGATATTGACCAACTTCCTAGTGTTGGTCCTGGAAATATTTTGAAAGATATGATCAACTCCGAAACCATTCCTATGACCCGCTTAAAATTCATCTTTAGACAAGGAAAAGGATCGCGCATTGTCGCCAACGCACACCGAATTAATGCAGGGTACTTTCCTGAAACAGAACATGAGCAGGGAAGTGACTTTATCTTTTTTAATATAGAATCTCCTGAAGAACTTCTCTCTAAGATTGTTAACCTCATTGAATGCCATATCCCAGAAAAATTCCCTTTCCACCCCATTGATGACATTCAAGTTCTTTCTCCGATGAAAAAAGGAGTCATTGGAACAGATAATCTGAACCATGTCCTTCAGCAGAAGCTCAATCCACAACCTCAATCTTTGGAGCGGATGGGACGTCGTTTTAATCTCTACGATAAAGTGATGCAGATTCGAAATAACTACGATAAAAAGGTGTATAATGGTGACGTGGGAAGAATCACCTCTCTCGATATGGAAAATCAAGAACTCATTGTAAATTTTGATGGGAAAGAGGTTTCTTACGATTTTTCAGATATCGATGAACTCATGCTTGCTTACGCTGTTTCCATTCATAAATATCAGGGAAGTGAGTGCCCTTGTGTGATCATTCCAGTCCACACATCTCATTTTAAACTTCTCTTTCGAAATCTTCTTTATACAGGAATTACTAGAGGAAAGAAACTTGTCATTCTTTTGGGAACAAAAAAAGCATTAGCCATTGCTGTTAAAACAGATAATGTTAAAACTCGCTACACTGGACTCCAATGCTTCCTTAAAAGCCTCCACTCCACTACTTCGTCTCCAACAATTCAGAAAAGTTAGAACTCTTGCTAAAATAATTTTTATGGTGATACAATTAACACCAAAGAGCTAATACTATTCATCGAAAATAATGCAAGAAGTAGCGCAGAGGTTTTGATGATAAAATTGCTTTTGGAGATCGAAGCTAACGACATGTTGGTTAATAAGATCGAAAAAGCATTTTAGCCAAAAAGATCAAACCCAGTTCTACATATTATTTTTAGTAACAGAAGAGGTAGTAATTGCGGTATTCTTCTTCGATTATCTTCTTTAAACTAGCACCGTCACACATCATGTTCAACAATTAATTATTACAGGAACGAAAGAAGATGTGTTTTTTAGTTCAGACCCCAACAGCTGTCTCTTATACACATCT
>JAUHQH010000094.1 GCA_030408485.1 Candidatus Neptunichlamydia sp.
AATATTACTTATGGAGGGGCTTTATATTCTTACCATGGATTAAAAAACCTTTTTGTATAAAAAAGCAAAAAAGACTTGGAGAGTTTGTTTGTTGACTATAACAGCGTCAAAAATGCTTCAGCATATATATTCATAACAGCCACATTTTTAACAACAGTATGGACATATTCAGAACGTGGTTATCGCTTTTCTCTAATGGAAGCAGGCCACTTAGCGCAAAATATCAATTTAGTAGCTGCTGCGAAAAGTTTAGCTTAAATATTGGTGGCTTTTTTGATTTGAAATCAAATCAGTGTCTTGAGCTAGGCGGTGTTTTAGATGCTAATTTATATATCATTTGTTTAGGTGTCGCTCAAAGACTTTGATCCTTTTGCACTTTTCATTGATGAATATCATATTGCTGGAGATGTTCATATCATTGCTTTGGGAATGGGTACCATGGGGCAAAAGAAAGCATTGGGACTATGGCAAGAAGCAACCGAGAATCATGTGGTCTGCAATCAGTTTTTATCAAGCCTAGAACAAAGAGGGCTCAGTTTAGAAGGAGAGATTCTCTACATTACCGATGGAGGAATGGCTTAAAAAGATCAATTCATCTGCAGCAGAGTCTCTTACTTGAGGGGCAAGAAGAGTTGTTAACAGTTCACCGCCTAGAAGTTCCAATCCTTCTTTTAAGAAGAGCTTATACTCAACTCAACAAATCCCACATAGTCGATGTTGTCTCAAGTCAGTCACCTTCATGGGAGAGTCAAGAACATGAAAGGGAGAAAACAAATGGCTTAAGCGATGGGTAGGATCATGCCTCTTGGAAGGAGAGAAAAAATTCCGAACTATCAAAGGATACTTGTCAATAAATGATGTGAAGCCAAAATGAGATGCCTTCGAAAGAAGAAGGCTAAAACAGCTTAAACGCTAGTGGAGCCACGTTAGTTTCAACTAGAAATGGGGCATCCTCCGGGATTAAGCATCAGAAAGATGCTGGAGATAGAGATAAAAGAGTAAGATTTGGAAACTTTCTTAACCGACTACTCGTATGCCAGTCAGCTCGATCTAAAACAACAACTCCATCCTTCCCTTCAGTAACTTGGCGCCAAGATATATGTCTTAAGTGCAGTTCCATCGCTACTGAGTTTGCATAGGGAAGAACCAACCCTATCCTCTTGCATGAGAGAGACAAACTGCTCCAAACCAAGTAAGTATACAAAAACTACCGTTGCCTAACAACTCTTGATTGCCCACACTCTTGTGATCCTTCCTTGTTGACCAAAGCAAGGGCTCATCTTGGAACCAACTTTCAACATCTTCCATCTATATTTCCTTGAGGGTGTTTCGAGCGTTCTGCTAACTCAAACAAGATTTACTCTTTTTAAGTGATTGTAGACCCCTTTCTTTGTACACCTGAACCCAAATTTAGCTTCCATCATTTTCAAAACCTCAGATCCTTTTTACCTTCCTTTGGGTGAGCAAAAGTCAGTAGTTGTATTCACTCCCTTGAATTGCCACATTTTTTGGACAATTTTACAAGGTCATACAGCTCAAATTCTTTAGGTGCAATGGACATGCCTTCTCCTTTTGTAAATGAATTTTATTCTACTACATTTAGGAAGATAAGTCTATACAAGGATAGAAGAACTTCAAGAGGATGCGGAAAAATGGGTAGAAGAGTATAATAAGGAGCGTCCTCACAATGGAAAGTATTGTTATGGGAAAACGGCATGGCAAACTTTTCGAGAATCAAAAGATCTAGCACAGGCTAAGATGCTGGATGAAACCAATCTGACAGAAGGTGTTCCAGGTAAATCTTAATCTAGGACAAATTAAATGTACTATGAGTTGTTTAATCAGAAAAGAAACCATTCTTTACTAAATGCTTTTCATTGTGGAATTGAAAGAGAATCCCTTCGAATTGATGAAAAAGGAACTCTTTCTAAAAACCGTCATCCAAAAGCTTTAGGCTCTCCATTAACACACCCTCATATTAGTACAGATTTCAGTGAGCAACAAGTCGAATGGAACACCCCTCCCTATAACTCGTTTCAAAGATCTAGCCGTTTCATGGAAGAACTCATGCAATTCTCCTTGAAAAAGTTGAAAAGGGAACTTCTATGGCCTTTTTCAATGCCTCCTGATTTAAATAGGGTTGAAATTGCTCACTTTAGCTCTTCTCATCAAGGGAGAAGAAAAGAGCTCTACCGGTTAGGATTAGAAAAACGGTATGGAACAAACCTTCAGATGATTTCAGGGATTCACTTTAATTTCTCTTTCGATCTGGAGTTTTGGAAAAAAATTCATGCTTATGAAAACTCAGATCTTCCTCTCCAGGATTTCACCGATGAAAAATATTTAGGAGTGATGCGAAACTTTTTGCGAGAAGGATGGCTTCTTACCTATCTTTTTGGGGCATCTCCTATCATGGATCCCACCTATGCTCCGTTTCCTAAACACTTTAATAAGGGAAAGGATTTCTATTATGCCCCTTACGGAACTTCAATTCGAACAAGTAATCTTGGCTACTATAGCCGCGTTCAAAACCAGCTAGCAATCTCCTTTAATACCCTTGAATCTTATCTTTCAGAACTTAAAAAAGCCGTTACAACTCCCAAAAAAGAATACCAAGCGATAAAAAATCAATTAAATGATCACATTTTGCAAATTGAAAACGAGCATTATTCAAGAATCCGTCCCAAAAGAAGAACCACTTCCAAAAGAGAAACTCCTCTAGAAGCATTAGAAAGGCGAGGAATTGAATATTTAGAGGTCCGAGCTATTGATCTAAACCCCTATTACCCGATCGGTATTTGCCCTGAACAACTAGAATTTATCCACCTCTTCCTCCTCTATTGCCTCTTTGAAAAAAGCCCTAACCTTACTAAAAAGTCTCAACAATGCTTAACTTGTAATCAAAATAATGTTGCTCTTCAAGGAAGAGACCCTTCCCTTATTCTGACTTGTCCTTCTCCTATTTCAATGAATACATGGGGGAAAAAAATCCTAAGAAAAATGGAGCCTCTTGCTGAGCTTTTAGGTTATGAAACAAGCTTTAATCTTCAGAAAAATAAGATGTTAAATTCTTCTTTGTGCCCTTCTTCTCTTATTCTTGAAGAGGTCATTGATCAAGGATATAAAAATAAAGCTCTTTCTCTAGCCAAATCACATAAAGCAACTCTTCTAAAAAAGAAAATGTCACAAAACAAGCTCGATTACCTTGAAACGCTGACAAAATCCTCTCTTATTGAAAACCAATGTCTTGAAACGGCTTCTGAGATCCTCGTTCAAGGTTATGAAGATTTTGAGCTCTCAACGCAAGTGTTGATCCGTGAAGCTTTAAAGCGAAAGATATCTGTTCAAATCCTTGATCCAGAAGACCATATTCTCCGTCTCGAAAAAAACAAGCATATTGAATACGTAAAAGAAGCTACAAAAACTTCCAAAGATAACTATATCACTTCACACCTGCTAGAGAATAAAGAAGTCACGAAAAAGCTTCTTTTTGAAAAGGGGTTTAATGTCCCCATGGGGAAAACCTATTCAACAATAGACTCTGCTTTAGCGGATTACTCAGATTATGAGAAAAAGAAAGTTGTTGTGAAACCTAAATCAACAAATTATGGATTAGGGGTCTATTTCATTCATCCTAAAGAGAAAAAAAATTATGCGTTTGCTGTAGAAAGTGCTTTTTATCATGGAACATCCATCGTTGTCGAAGATTTTTGCCCTGGAGAAGAGTCCCGTTTTTTAATCATCAATAATAAAGTCATTGGTATAGTCAAACGAGACCCAGCAAATGTGATTGGAGATGGAAAACAGACGATTAAAGCTCTTGTCCATGAAAAAAATCATGACCCGTTCTATTACCGTGATGCAAAGAGTCGAATTCATCTAGGAAGAGACGAAAAAGATATGCTTCGATCTCAAAAACTCACAACTCTGAGTGTCCCCAAAAAAGGGCAAAAAGTTTACCTACGCCAAAACTCTAACGTCTCGACTGGTGGAGATGCATTGGATGTAACCGATGATATCCATCATGCATATCAAAAAATCGCAGTTAAAGCCTCGCAAACTCTTGGAGCAAAAATTTGTGGGGTCGATATGATGATCCAACACCCTGAACAAGCTCCTACAAAAAAAAATCACGCGATTATCGAACTGAACTATAACCCTGCTCTTTTTATCCACGCCTATCCCTATAAAGGGACAAGAAGAGATGTTGCTGGACCTCTCCTTGACTTACTGGGATATGGGGATTATTCACAATAAGCGTAGAGAAAATCAATCTCTTTTAAGGGAGAAATGTACACACCTTTAAGGTGCTCGTTACACATATAGTGAAGTTTATTAAAGCAAAGCAGGAATATAACAGGCATTTCTTCCATTAAGAACTCTTCTTGCTCGATGCATGTATTCTCTTCGTTTTTCGACATCAATCTCATTATCTGATTTTCTAAGGAAATCTTGATAAGTCGGATGTTCCCAACAGCTCACGTTTGTAGCAAAACTCCGATAACGGAAAGTATCAAGCATATAGATTGGATCTTTAAGTCAAGCATTCCATCCTAATCACCTTTAGACATCCGATCTACCTGATCGATTTCAACAGTCCCATAGAGTTGTTGTTGAACTGCTTGATTGACTTGACTCTTGAAGTAAAGAGACAAGCGCACTTGCTTAAGGTAACTGTAGGGAGATTATCAAGTGTCATTCTCATTTGAATAAGAGCACGATCGAGATATTTTTTTGCAAGTTCAATATTGCCATCTTCAAAATAGAGTTCATCAAGAAACAGCTAGATCCGAATTTAAACGGCTCTATCACAAAATCAAGCATCTGAAGGGCTCCATGTTTTATATGGACAATTGGAAAGTTTTTGCCAAAATTATAACTCGATCAAAATATGGTGCGCTTTAACAACTCCTCAAATCTTTGCCGAATATCAGAATATATTTCTATCTATCTTTAAGTAACCACTCTCTTATTTTTGAGAAATGGCACCATTAAAAATAGAATCGCAGGAAGCAAAAGTAAAATACAAACACTAGACAAGTTTCATCTCAATATGTCTACTCTTAATCTTTATCGTCATCGATTTCAAAATCAACTAGAGTCCTAGATTTTTTTCCTGCAATTAGGCGAATGATGGTAAGAACACATCCAAGAAGAATATATCCTAAGGAACAGACAAGAAGGACAAGGGATAGATAGTAAAAAATTCCGTAAAGGATAAAGATGGCTAGAAGGACGATGAAAAGAACCAAATGGAAAGAAGGAACCCTGAAGTGAAGGGTTTTAAGAGAAGGAAATTTCCATTTACTAATCATCAAATAGCCAAGCAAAATCATAAAGGAAGTCAAAATAATCGCTTTAAGATGAAAAGACATGGGAATCCAGTCTTTTGCAAAAATGGAGTGAAGAAAAAGATTCACTGAAATCGCTCCTGCTGCTGCTGCTGGAATAGGAAGCCCTGTAAAGTTTTTCTTATAGGAGTTTAGACCCTCTTTATCTGTTTTAATCTCATGAGCACGGACATTAAAACGAACGAGTCGGAGAACTCCACTAATCGTATAAAGCATTGCTCCTACAACAGCAAAAAAGGAAAGCCCTGTTGCGGGTTGAAGAGCTAAACTTTTCAAAAAAAGAACAGAGGGCGCTACTCCAAAAGAGATAGCATCAGCCAAAGAATCAAACATCGAACCAAACTCGCTTTCGGCTCGAATCACTCGTGCAACAGCCCCATCTAATAGGTCAGCAAATGCAGCAAGTAAAAGAAGAAGAGCCGAAGAATAAAGAAGTTCATAAGCTCCTGCTCCTGGTTCCGACATGTTAACTTTAAAAATAACAAAGAGGCCACATGAAAGAACAAAAGCAGTGATAATATTTGGAAGAAGATAAAATTGCTTCATGGTTTTAACATATCAAAACAAAAATTTTTTGGCGAAAAATTCATCTCTCATGTTTGAGTCTTAAACGAACGTTCTAACAAAAATTTTTCTTAAGTCAGTTCGTTCTGTTGCTGATGAAAATTTTCTGAATTTTTTTTTTGCTTTTTTGCGAACTTTTTTGTAGACTTTAGAAGTTTTAATACAATATATAGTAGGTAGAACGGGGAATTGAATACTAGATGTAGTAGAATGGGTTAATTTACAGAAAATCTAAATTATTAAGATTTAGCATATAAACAAGGTATTAATATGATAAAATCAGAGTCTAAAGCGGCTAATCATTCTAAAGAAATGCTAAGTTCCGTAAAAAAAGAAATTTTTAGCGGAACCATTGCAGCGGGTGAAAACACTTTTACTGTGATGAAAAGAAATGGAACAATTGTTCCTTTTCGAAAAGAGCGCATTTCTAAAGCAATTGAAGCTGCTCTTAAAGACACCAAAAAATTGGATAAAGAGACTCTCCCATCAGACGAATTTACAAAAATCGCTGATGAGATCACCAACCAAGTAGTGGAACAACTCTTTGAACTCGCTTCAAAAAATATCTCCTTGACTGTTGAAGGAATCCAAGATTTAGCCGAAGTGACTCTGATGAAAAATGGTCATCATGATGTGGCTCGTGACTACATTATCTATAGAGATCATCATAAAGAAATGCGCGAAGATGATCCTCGTAACATTAAGATTATCCGAAAAGATAGTGAAACCCCTGTTCGCTTTAATCCGATCAAAATCGCCGCCTCAATAGAAAAGATCTTTAGACGTGTGAACCAGGTCGAAGGTCCGACTCCTGATGAAATCATTTCGATTGTCAATCCCCTTTCCCAACAAGTTGTTGGCGATGCCATTCACCTTTCTAAAAGTGAAGACCTCCATCTCCACCATATTCAAAACCTCATCGAAGAATCTTTGATGCGTGCCGGTTATTTTCAAGCTGCAAAAGACTATATCCTTTATCGCGCAGAAAAAGGAGAACAAACTGCTGTTACCGTTCAACCTACTAAAAAGAAAAGACGTGAAGCAAAGGATGGTGAACGGAAATTTGAAGTCGAAAATGCTAAAGGTGAAAAAAGTACAATTACTGAAACTCACTTACTTGACCGATTGGACCACGCATGTCGTGGCTTTGAAAAAATTGCCTCTCCAGAAAAACTCTTAAAAGCTGCCCTTACAAACTTTTATGAAGGGATTAAAGAAGAAGAGGTAGACCAAGCTCTTATCATGGCAACGAAAGCAAAGATTGAAAAAGATCCAATCTTTGCAAAAGTTTCAGCACGTCTTCTTCTCGACTTTCTATATAGAGAAACCTTAGGAATCGATAGCCTTGATCATCAATTAGAGAAAAAACATCAAGCCTACTTTAAAGAATACATTGCTCATGGCATTGAAATTAAACAGGTCTCCCCTGAACTTGCTGGATTTGACCTTGATGCTCTTGGCAAAGCAATGAAACTTGAACGTGATGATAAATTCCAATACTTAGGTCTTCAAACCCTTTATGATCGCTACTTTATCCACGAAGAAGGGTACCGACTAGAAACCCCACAAATTTTCTGGATGCGGGTTGCCATGGGCCTTGCAATCCATGAAGAGGACAAAACAAAATATACGCTAGAGTTTTATGAAACACTCTCTAAGCATGACTATTTATCAGCAACACCCACCCTCTTTAATTCAGGAACGACTCACTCTCAACTCAGCTCCTGTTATCTTTCTACCGTCATGGACGACCTCGAACATATCTTTAAAACAATCTCCGATGACGCCCAACTTTCAAAATGGGCTGGAGGTCTTGGAAATGACTGGTCCAATGTCCGTGGAACAGGTGCTAAAATCAAAGGAACCAATGGGCAAAGCCAAGGAATTATTCCTTTCCTTAAAGTCGCCAACGACACAGCTGTTGCTGTGAACCAAGGAGGTAAAAGAAAAGGAGCTATGTGCGCCTACCTAGAAACTTGGCATATCGATATCGAAGATTTTATCGAACTCCGAAAAAATACTGGAGATGAGCGTCGCCGTACACACGATATGAACACTGCAAACTGGATTCCTGATCTCTTCATAAAAAGGGTAAAAGAAAATGGAAGTTGGACCCTTTTCAGCCCGAACGAAGTGAGTGATCTCCATGATCTTTACGGCCAAGCCTTTGAAAAACGGTATGTTGAATATGAGAAAATGACTGATGAAGGAAAAATTATTCTTTGGAAAAGAGTCGAAGCTATGCAGCTATGGCGCAAAATGCTGAGCATGCTCTTTGAAACCGGTCATCCTTGGATCACCTTTAAAGATCCTTCAAATATTCGATCGCCTCAAGATCATACAGGGGTTGTTCATAGTTCTAACCTTTGTACTGAAATTCTTCTCAACACCTCAAAAGAAGAAACTGCAGTATGTAACCTTGGATCTATTAACTTAGCTGAGCATGTCACTGAAAAAGGTCTTGACGAGAAAAAACTCTCCAAAACGATCCACACCGCTATTCGGATGCTTGATAATGTGATCGATGTGAATTTTTACCCCATTCCTGAAACAAAAAATGCAAACATGGCTCACAGAGCAATTGGCTTAGGGCTAATGGGTTTCCAAGATACTCTAAATATTTTGGGATTAAGCTACGCAAGTCACGAAGCTGTCGAATTTGCCGATAAGAGCATGGAAATGATCTCTTATTATGCAATCCTATATTCGAGTAAACTCGCTAAAGAACGGAATCCTTATCCTAGTTATAAAGGTTCAAAATGGGAAAGAGGACTCCTCCCTATTGACACAATTGCGCTTTTAGAAAAAGAAAGAGGCGAAAAAATTGAGATGGATCGCTCCATTTCAATGGATTGGTCCAAGGTCCGTGAGTCTGTTCAAAAGCATGGAATGCGTCATAGCAATGTCATGGCCATTGCACCTACCGCAACCATTGCCAATATTGCAGGAATCACCCCCTCTATTGAGCCTAACTATAAGAACCTTTACGCTAAGTCAAATCTTTCAGGCGAATTTACCTTTTCTAATCCATTTCTTGTTGAAAAGCTAAAAAAGATGAAGGTATGGGATGATCAAATGATCGATGATCTTAAATATTTCGATGGCTCTATTCTAGAAATTGATCGCATCCCAGACGAGGTTAAGAAGCAATTCCTTACTTGCTTTGAAATCGACTCAGAATGGATCATTGAATCCGGTGCAAGACGTCAAAAATGGATTGACCAGTCCCAGTCACTTAACCTTTACTTAGCAGAACCGAGTGGAAAGAAGCTCCATAACATGTATCTCTTAGCATGGAATAAAGGACTTAAAACGACCTACTACTGCCGCACATTGGGTGCAACACAAATTGAGAAATCTACTCTCGATATCAATAAACGGAACCTTCAGCCTCGTTGGATGAAAAGCGAGTCCCCATCGGCTCGAGTACAAATCAATCGAGACACCGAACCCTCAGTACCGGTTTGTAATCTCGAAGAAGGTTGTGAAAGTTGTCAGTAAGACCATTTACCAAAAATAATATAAGAAGTGGCAGAGAGGTTTTCATGATAAAATTGCTTTTGGAGATCGAAGCTAACCATATGTTGGTTAGTAAGATCGGAAAAGCAATTTTAGCCAAAAAGATCAAATCCAATTCTACATATT
>JAUHQH010000095.1 GCA_030408485.1 Candidatus Neptunichlamydia sp.
GTTTTGCTCCATGGATTTCTTTTGGGCTGATCCTACTTGCAGGATTTAATGTTCCCATTAGTATTGATGCCATCATGGTTCTCACTGCTTTTCTCGCTGCAACAACAATCCCGGAACTTACGCCTCATCTCTTTACTAGTGTCCTTTTGGGAACTTATTTTTCTGCATGGATCTGTTATTGGATGGGAAGAAATGTTGGCATCAAGCTTCTGAAAATTCGTTATTTTGCAAAGCTTCTTCCTCAAGAACGCCTTAAAAAGATGGGAGCTTTTTATGAAAAGCACGGCCTTCTTACTCTAATGATTGGACGTTTTATCCCCTTTGGATTTAGGAATTGTCTTTTTATGACAACAGGGATGAGCAAAGCGAATTTTGCAAAGTTTATGTGGCGAGATGCTTTAGCTTGCACCCTGTGGGTTACCATTTGTTTTTTCTCTTTTTATCAGCTCAGTCATAGCTATGAAAGTCTATTGAAAAAAGTAAAGATGTTAAATTTTTTTATATTTTTAGTTTTCGATGTGACGGTAATTGCCTTTGTCTGTTATAAGAAATATGGAAAAAACCATGCTAAAAAAGTCGAGTAATATCTTTTCGATGCTAAATCCTCCGAATAGTCTTTCTTTTATGAGAGCCCCTCTGGCCCTCCTTTTTATTATAGAAAATACGACTCTTCGCCTTGTCATGATCATTTTAGCAATGCTTTCAGATTGCATTGACGGGTATTTAGCTCGACGCTATCACTTCACTTCGCGATTTGGAGCCATTCTTGATCCAATGATGGACAAGTTTTTTGTTTATGTTACTCTGAGCGTTCTCCTGTTTGAAGGAAAAATTGCCTCCTGGCAAGCTGCAACAATGCTCTCTCGTGATTTCTTTCTCTTCCTCTTCCTTTCCTATTTAGGAATAACGGGAGCTTGGAGAAATCTCGAAGTGAAAGCGATTCGCTGGGGAAAAGTAACAACAGCGGCTCAGTTTATTGTTTTACTTACCCTTGTTGTAAGAATTCCTTTCCCTTCTGAGCTCTATTATCTCTTTATCCTTTTTGGATGTTTTGCTTTTGTAGAACTTCTCTTATTCAAAAAAAGAGCTTCTTCTGTTTAATTCTTGAAGTTGCTAAAATAATCGGATTATGAAAACAAATACCTTTTTTAATATTGGAATGGTCTTAGCCCTTCTCCTAGGGGGGATTTTTGGCTTTTTAAATCTCCCCTTTGTCAATGGATTTGCAGAGATTACAGGCAAGCTTTTTATCAGTATGCTCAAGTTGATTAGCCTTCCCATGATTTTTCTTGCAATCGTCTCAACACTCACTCGGATGACCTCGTTGAGTGAAGCAGGGTTCCTACTCAGAAAAATCTTAAAATATACTCTCTTTACAACACTTATTGCTGCAACAATCGGAATGATTCTCTTTTTTGTGATTCAACCCATTAAACCAGCAGCTGCTGCTATCACCACTGTTCCAAAACAAGGAAGCTATTTCTCTTTTCTTCTCAACATTATTCCTGACCATATGGTTCAACCTTTTATTGAGAATAACGTTTTAGGAATGGCTTTTATTGGGACTATTTTAAGTCTAGCCATTTTAAAGCTTCCAAAAGAGCAAAGCACTCTTTTGCGTGATTTCTTTGGCGCTCTTTTTGCTGCCATCTTAAAAATCACTTCAACTCTAATTCTATTAATGCCGATTGGGATCTTTGCTTTTACCGTTCAATTTGTCCAAAACATTCGGAGTGAAGCAAACCAACTACAACAACTTCTATTCTATAGCATTTGTGTGATTGCAGCCAATTTAATCCAAGGATTGATTGTCCTTCCTCTGATTTTAAAATTTAAAGGAATCTCCCCTATTAGAATAGTAAAAGGAATGCTTCCAGCCCTAACCATAGCTTTTTTCTCAAAGTCATCAAATGCAAACCTTCCCCTTACTCTTGATTGTGCGAAAAATCGGCTAGGAATTTCGGATAAAACAGCAAGCTTTAGCCTTCCCCTTTGCTCCATTATTAATATGAATGGGTGTGCAGCTTTTATCCTCATCACTCTCTTTTTTGTCTGCTCAAGTCAAGGGATTCACTTGACACTTTGGGAAATGATCCCCTGGATTTTCCTATCCACTATAGCAGCGATTGGAAATGCAGGCGTTCCTATGGGTTGTTTCTTTTTAACCACAGCCTTTTTAATAGGAATGGGTATCCCGATTGAGCTCATGGGAATGATTCTCCCCATCTACTCACTGTTTGATATGATTGAGACAGCTCTCAATGTATGGTCTGACAGTTGTATCACAACAGTTGTAGATAAAGAGCTAAAAATTTCTGCTTTACAGACCCTAAATAATGTGTAGAATTGGATTGGATCTTTTCGGCTAAAAAGGATCGATTTGAAATCGACTCTCATCTTGTGAGGGCTCACCTTCTTGCTCATCAATGTATGACTGAATCATCTCATCTATAATATTTCCTGAGCTCACCGCTAAATAACCTCTGCCCCAAAAATGCTTTCCCCAGAAAATCTTCTTCAAATGCGGAAACTCCAGTAACATTAATCTCGAGCTAATCCCTTTTAACCGTTGCATCACTTTGTCCTTATGCTATGTATCGAATTATAGCTGATAGACATGTGAACATGATCACTGACCACCTTACGTTGGCTGTTGGAAGTTGGAAGATCATCGTCTACTAATTCTTTCATGCACTCTGCAAAATCCTGTTTTGTTCTTCGATCTGCAGCTTTGACATGTCTCCATCCTGGTAATGACTGCAAAAAATACGAATAAATTGGATGTCCTCTCTCTAATGTATTCATAATCCTGAGACTTCTTTCTCCCAATACAAGCCGGGATAGATTCCTGAGAATCACCAAGCATTTGAAATGGTTTTTCATCGAAACATACTAGTAGGATAGTCTTCGCTATAGCTTTCTTCATACAGATCTAAAATATCCTCCATTCTATACATAAATTCAGAACTAACGCTAGGAATGCACCAGATTTTAACTTGCCATGGCTTTATTTCTTTTTTTTTAACACTTATCTGATTGTCTCATTTGCTTCTGATAAAGCTTAAGCAAGGTATTTCTTTTTCATGATTTCTTTCCTGGTGAAAAGAAACCATTAAACATCAAACCTCTATCAATTTTTAATGATTGGGTACTAGGAGTAGGCTGTGTAAAAGCATTGAAACCTTCCTTCTTAAAGGTAAGATATCAACATATTCTTGTCTAGATCGTCGCTGTGAGTCTATCTAACATATTCTTGAATCAAATGGATCGCCTTGATACCATCCGTGTAGTTTGAATCTTTTATTATTAGGAAAAAAGTTATGGATATAAAACGGGAATCGATTTTTATTTCTGCGATACGAACTCTTTGCAATACAATCGGGGGGATGATTGGAATTATCATCGGGTTGATTGTCATCATCATTGTTGTTGCCGTGTTAGCAAAACCTCAAATGGTTTCAGATAAAACTCAACTTATTATTGCTGCTGATGCTGAAGGAAATCGAAAACTTCTTTCCCATTCAGCTCCTGTTGTTTTAAGAATGAATGTCCATGGCGTTATTGGAACAAGGGATCTGAATGCTAAAACGGTTGAAGCACAACTTCTTGACTCAAGAACTGGAACCCTTAAAAGGGATCGGGTAAAAGCTATTTTCCTCCATATCAATTCTCCTGGAGGAACGGCTTTTGATGCCCACGATATCTATTCCCGCCTCATTGAATATAAAGAAAAGTACAAAGTTCCCGTTTATGCTTATATTGATGGAATGTGTGCCTCAGGAGGGATGATGATCGCCTGCGCTGCAGAAAAAGTTTTCTCTGCACCCATTGGAATCATTGGGTCTGTTGGTGTTTTAATGGGCCCTAACTTTAATTTTTCAGGACTGATGGAAAAGTACGGAGTGAAACAACTCACCCTCACAAAAGGGAAAGATAAAGATATGCTTAGCCCTTACCGTGAATGGCAACCCGGTGAAGATCAATCCCTTAAAGATATTATTGATCATGACTACACTATCTTTGTCGATATTGTGACCAAAGCCCGCCCTGAAATGAATAAAAATAGTTTGATCAATGTCTATGGAGCACAGGTCTACGATCCTTTTAAAGCTCAGCAGTATGGTTATATCGACGATGGAAAAAGCAGTTATAGCCATGCCCTCACCGAACTTGTCAAAGCGGCTGATATTACTGATGAGTATCAAGTCATTGAACTTAAAATCCCCCATCCGGTATTATCAGACCTAATTGAAGGGAAGTCTCCCATTCTCACCGGAAAAATAAGACATGAACTTGAACTCCCCTCTGAACTACCTCCTGAACTCCTGAATCGTCCTTTATACCTTTATGCTCCAACCCTTCAATCTCAGTGAGAAAAACCATGAATATCAATGAAAAATCTTTACATTCTTGATGCTGTTTTCTTCCTTTTTCGCTCCTATTTTGCAATAGGTGGAATGACAAATTCACGAGGGCAATCAACCAATGCCCTATATGGTTTTATCCGTTCGATTCAAAAGATCCAAAAAGATTTTTCCCCTGATACCATTGTTGCTGTTTTTGATGGTCCGAATAATAAACAAGCACGGACAGCCATTTATGAAGAGTATAAAGGCAACCGAGAGGGAATGCCGGAAGATCTCTTTCCTCAACTGGAATGGGTACATGATTTTTGTAAAGCAGCAGGAATTCCCTATCTTTCTGAAGAGGGTGTTGAAGCCGATGATTTAATCGGTGCCATTGCAAAGTGGGCTCAAAAAAAAGGAATCAAAGTCTTTATCTGTTCAAGCGACAAAGATCTCTGTCAGCTTATTTCTGACCAAGTTTTTATGGTCAATACCCATAAAAATAATCTCTTAATCGACCGAGCAAAAGTCGAGGAGATCCACGGAGTAAAACCAGAGCAAATTGTCGACTACTTAGCGATTATGGGAGATAAATCAGACAACATTCCTGGAATTCCAGGATTTGGTCCGAAAACAGCTGCAACACTTCTTAAAAAATATGGGACTCTAGAGCATCTTCTTGCAAGCCTTGATGAAATGCAAGACCAAAAAAAAGCCGATAAAATTCGAGCTCATACGGAAGATGCACGGATGAGTAAAAAGCTTGCAACTTTGATTCTAGATGTTCCCTACCCTCAAGAAGAAGATTTTTACCATGTAAAACCACCCAATATTGAGGCTCTCAATGCTTTATATCGCGAGATGGGCTTTAATACGTTGTTAAAAGAGCTTGGACAAGAACAGGTCCTTCCTCATGAAGAGGAAAAGAAACCCCCTTCTTATCACATTATCGACTCGGAAGCAGAGTTAAAGTCTCTTGTTGAAAATCTGAGTAAAGAGTCTTCTATTTGTATTGATACAGAAACCGACCAACTTTCGCCAATGACTGCCCGTTTAGTGGGCGTTGGGCTTTGTGTAAACCCGCAAGAAGCTTGGTATATTCCAACCAATGGAAAGCTTGGATTAGATAAAGTTGTCCAGACTTTAAAGCCATTGATAGAAAGTCCTTATATAGCTTTTTACGGACATAACATTAAGTATGACATTCATATCTTAAAAAACCATGGAATCCAACTCCATAATGTTGGGTTTGATACTATGGTCGCTTCTTACCTCTTGACCCCTCAAAACAACCGTCATGGCCTTGATGCCATTACTATTGAAAAATTTGGAAAGATCAAAACGCCGATTAAAAACTTGATTGGATCAGGAAAAAAAGAGATCTCTATGCTAGATGTTCCGATCGAAAAAGTCGGCCCTTACTGCTGCGCCGATGTCGACTATACCTGTCGTTTGAAAGATCTTTTCGAAAAAGAAATAGAAAATGAAAAGCTCACCGAGGTCTTTTATAAGATTGAACTTCCCCTTATTTCCGTCCTTGTCGATATGGAACGGTATGGAATGTATCTCCAAAAAGAGAAACTTGAAACCATGTCAGAAGTGCTTCGGGGAAAATTAACTATTTTAGAAAAAAAAATCTATCACCTTGCAGGGGAACCTTTTAATATCAAGTCTCCTAAACAGCTAGGCGAAATCCTTTTTGATAAATTGCAAATCAACCTTGGAGCAAAGAAAAGAAGTACGCGGGCAGATGTATTGGAAAGCTTGAAAGAAAACTATCCCATTGCCGGCAAAATCCTAGAATATCGCGCCTTAGAAAAGCTTCGTTCAACCTATACAGAAACTCTTCCGCTGCAAGTGAATGAAGAGACGGGTCGGATCCACTGTAGCTTTATGCAAACGGTCACTGCAACAGGTCGCCTCTCTTGTAAAAATCCTAATCTTCAAAATATTCCCATTCGATCTGAAGAGGGGAAAAAAATTCGTGAAGCCTTTGTCTCAGAACTTCCAGGCTGGGTTTATCTTTCGGCTGATTATTCCCAGATTGAGCTCCGACTTCTAGCCCATTTAAGCCAAGATCCCAAGTTAATCAGTGCCTTTAATAAAGGGGAAGACATCCATGCCTCAACTGCTGCAACCGTTTTTGATGTCCCAATTGAAGACGTCACCAAACAAATGCGAGCAGGTGCAAAAGCTGTCAACTTCGGCATTATTTACGGGCAACAAGCTTACGGTCTTTCTCAAGAACTGGGGATTGATATAAAAGAAGCCTCGGCTTTCATTAAAAAGTATTTTGAAAGGTATCCCGGGGTAAGAGGTTTTATTGAAAGTTCAAAAGATAAAGTACGAAAAACTGGGGTAGCAACAACAATGTTCGATCGGAAGCGTCCAATCCCAGAAATCAATAGTACCAATGGAATGATCCGAGCTGCAGCTGAACGATTAGCAGTCAACACTCCTCTTCAGGGATCTCAAGCGGATATCATCAAAAAGGCAATGACCGAAGTCCAAGAAGCCATTAGAGAGACACGTCTGGCTCATATGGTCCTCCAAATTCACGATGAATTAATTTTTGAACTTCCTAAAGAGAATATCTCAAGAACTCAAGAAATTGTTCAAACAATCATGGAAAATATCACAACTTTATCCATTCCTCTCATTGTTAATATTACCGTTGGAAAAAATTGGGGGGAGTGCTAACATTGAAGAAAATAGCGATAACAGGCGGCATCGCTTCGGGGAAAACAACCGTTTGCCGCATTCTAAAAAAGCATGGAGCATGCACACTTAATTCCGATCAGATCACTCACCACCTTCTCAGTAAAGACTCCTCTTTCATAAGCGAAATCATAAAACTTCTGGGATCAAAAGTTCTAACAGATGAAAAGATCGATCGAAATAAGGTTGCCGAAATCGTTTTTAACAATAGTGAAAAGCTTGAAGCGCTAGAGAAAATTCTCCACCCGGAGTTATTTGTGGAAATTGATAAGGAATATAACCGCTCAAAGGAAAATAATACTTATAAATTCTTTGCCGTAGAAATGCCGCTTGTTCAAGAAATCGGCAAAGAAAAAAATTTTGATGCTGTCGTTGCAGTGCTTTCACTAGAAAATGAAGCCCTTTTGCGCTATGAAAAGGAAGGGTTTTCAAGAGAAATGTACGACAAGCGCATGAAGCGTCAATGGGACGTAAACAAAAAAGCCAAAAATGCCGATTATATCATCTTGAATGATGGGACAATCGATGAATTAGAAAATAACCTACTTGAAATGATGAAGGAGATCAGTTCTCAATGAACGAAAAAGACCGAAATAGAGCAATAAAACCCTCTGCTGAACAAACTCACCCTAAAAAAAACCGTGAACAAAAACCTCATAAAGACCTCAACATCACTAAAATCGCCGATCTCCAACGGATGAATATCGACCAACTAGCGATCTATGCAAAAAATATTGGTCTTGAGAATCTCGGGTCTTTAACCAAATCTCAAATGGTCTTTGAAATCGTCAAACTTAAATCAACGATGCCTAATGAGGTCCTCGTTGGTGAAGGAGTCTTAGAAGTTCTTCCTGATGGTTTTGGATTTCTCCGTTCTCCTAACTATAACTACCTTCCTTCCGCTGAAGATATCTACGTTTCTCCCGCACAAATCCGTCGCTTTGACTTAAAGAAAGGAGATACCATTTACGGAACACTCCGTTCTCCCAAAGAAAAAGAAAAGTATTTTGCTCTCCAAAAAGTGGACATGATTAATGGAAAAACTCCTGAAAAATCAAAAGAGCGTATCTTATTTAATAACTTAACTCCTCTCTTTCCTACAGAGCGATTGATCATGGAAACAACAAAAGAAAAACTCGCCATGAGAATTCTAGACCTTAGCTCTCCTACTGGGAAAGGACAGCGTGGGTTGATCGTTGCTCCACCAAAGTCTGGTAAAACGATCCTTATGCAAAATATTGCAAACTCCATTGCTCAAAATCACCCCGAAGCTACTCTTATTGTCCTTTTGATTGATGAGCGTCCTGAAGAAGTCACCGATATGCAGCGGATGGTAAAAGGAGAGGTTGTTTCTTCTACATTTGATGAACCTCCTGAAAGACACGTTCAAGTTGCTGAAATGGTCATTGAAAAAGCTCGATCTCTTGTTGAGAACGACCAAGATGTCGTCATCCTTCTCGACTCCATTACAAGGCTCGCGCGTGCTTATAATACAGTACAACCCCATTCGGGGAAAATTCTAACTGGAGGTGTTGATGCACAATCCCTTCATAAACCCAAACGGTTCTTTGGTGCTGCGCGAAATATCGAACAAGGAGGATCCCTTACCATTATTGCAACAGCCCTTGTCGATACTGGGTCTCGAATGGATGAAGTGATCTTCGAAGAATTCAAGGGAACTGGAAATATGGAACTTGTTCTCGATCGTCGCTTAGCAGACCGCCGCGTTTATCCTGCTATCGATGTCGTGAAAAGTGGAACCCGTAAAGAAGATCTCCTTTTCCACCCAGAGGAACTTGAAAAAATTTACTTACTCAGACAAGCTTTAGCTGACTTAACTCCTCTGGATGCAATGAACCTTCTATTGAACCGATTGAAAAAAACAAACTCTAATGCAGAGTTTCTACTCTCTATGAAAGAGTAAAAAAACAATTTCTTGTTTCCTTTTTTTTTAGGGTTTCATAGGGTGCCGATTAGAGCCTAATGTTGAATTATTGGGGTTCTGGCATGAATAGTAAAGGATAATAATGGCGATTCCTTTAGAAAAGAAAAGGAAGAAACTTCTTCTCATTACTTCATCGGGAGGTGGAGGGCATTTGCAAGCAGCAAAGACCCAAGCTGTCAAAGCTCTATCGGAAAATCCTACAACTGAAATCATCCAAAAAGATATCTTGATTGATATTGTCAGTAAGCAATTCGGAAAAGGATTTGTCTTTTTATGGAACTCCTCTCAAAAAAGGGGAAATGTCAGATGTTTAATGTTTCTTCTGAAAAACATCCCGACAGCGGACTTTCTTTTTGGATCTTTTATTTTCCTCAGAGTTTTCTACATTATCCTAAAAGAAGGAATAGATCAAATTGTTGATACACAGCCTATTGGAACATCTGCGATTATTAAAGCCATTAAACTCGCAAGAAAAGTCTCCGGAAAGTCTCTTAAACTTGAAAAAATTGTAACTGAACTGCCGACCGATAGTGTGGTTCATTTCTTTAAACCCATTAAGAGCCTTTCACCAAATGATCGCTCCTTTTTAAAGCTTATTAGTACCATTCCTCTTCTGAACGAAAACCAAACCGCTGATGCCTTTTGGCAAAAAAATTGTGGTCTAAGTGAAAAAGAAGTGTGCTACGAAAATTTCCCTCTTCGCCCCTCTTTCCAAAAGTATATCGATACAAAAAGAAAGGATAATGAGCGGATGGAAATAGAGATCTGTGTCAACTCTGCTGAAGAAAAATCCTTTATTACCGATACCATTAAAAAAGGAACACTTCATTCTGAAATTTACCGGAATAAAATCGCGATCACGATCGAACCAACAGATAAGGTTTCTACAATTCTTCTCGGCTCACAACCAACTGAAGAAGCAACGATTAAATATGTTAAAAAGTACATCGAGATCATGCGTCGGCTAGGCATTCATGAAAGACACCTCCTCTTTGTCTTCTGCAGTTCTCACCATGAACATCGAAATAGTCTTCTTAAACGGGTTCATTCTCTTGTTCAAAAAGCCGGTCACTATCCTGAAAATTTAAATATCATTCCGATGAGCTTCCAATCAGATGACGTGATTGCTTCTCTCTATTACAGAGGTGACGCGACATTTACACGATCCGGAGGATTGACAGCAATGGAGCTCATGGCTGTGGCTCAAGGGCAGATATGGATCCACTCTGAAACACGTCATGGAACAATCAATGATGAAACCCTTGGTAGAGGAATGCCTATCTGGGAACGGGGCAATGCTTCTTATCTACAAGAAAAAAAGGGTGCTCGGTTCATTACCCCCGAAACATTCTTTGATAGTTGTATCCCATACTTTCTTCCCGACGTTTCAAAAGCAAGATCCGATTTAAAATTTCATACAATCTAGCATTTCTTATTTAGGTAATAGAGAAGTCCTTCCCAGTTATGACGATGAAAAAAGCGGGAAATTTCATTCTCATCAACCCCTACAGATTGGGCAAATCCAGGAACATAATGCATCAGATTATTATGATGCATTTCTTTCGCCATTCTTTGAACAAAACCTTCTTTTTTCCCATGACCATTTAAAAATCGCCGCCGTTTGAACATATCACCCATAATTTTATCCATATTACCCTTCAAATGAGGATGACTATAGATATATCCTATAAACCGAAGAGGATGCACATGGTGTACTTTGTCCCCTAGCTTTTTCAGCTTTTTCTTTTTCTTCAGAAGATCCCAATATCCCGAGCTGACCATTGATTTGATCAGTTTCTAACTATTATTTTGATCGGTTTGGCTAATTGGCAGAGAATAAAAGTGTTGATATTGAGAAGGCTCAGAAAAAAGAGTTAAAGGAAGATTCTCACTTGCTACTGACGACGCCGTACTAACCATTTTAGCAAGAGGCTGGAGCGAATTTCTGATTCA
>JAUHQH010000096.1 GCA_030408485.1 Candidatus Neptunichlamydia sp.
GCGTCAGATGTGTATAAGAGACAGAAATGGGTTCAGGGGCGTCAAGAATTAATTTAGCTAAAGCTTGATTGACAAAGTCTCCTTTGTCATGAGCATTCTTTCCTTGAAACTCTTTACTTCGGAATGAAGAGAATACGGAATCTAGCCCTTCGAATTTTTTTAATTCGAAGGGAAAATCCCCTAGTAAAACCCCTTCTGACTTCTCTTTTTTCATGTAAGAAATACCCTTAAAAAAATACGGATTGAGCAGGGCTCGAACCTGCGACCGTCCGCTTAGAAGGCGGATGCTCTATCCAACTGAGCTATCAATCCACGAATATTTGCGATATATTAGTCATAAGAAAAATGAATTTCAAGTATATTATGTTCTGAAGCTCAGTCATTGAGGTTCTTAAACAATTAGTATTGGAGGTCAAAGTTGACGTTTAAAATCGATGAAATTGAGATTGGAAAGGACCACCCTCTCACGGTCATTTCAGGTCCCTGTGTGATAGAAAGTGAAGCGCACGCAATGAAAACCGCAGAAGAATTGAAAAAAAATTTTAGTGATGCAGGGATTCAGTTTATTTACAAGTCAAGTTATGACAAAGCCAATCGCTCCTCCATCGATTCCTATCGTGGACCAGGACTGAAAGAAGGTTTGCGCATCCTAAAAAAAGTGAAAGAAGAACTCGAAGTTCCTGTCTTTACCGATATTCACCACCCCGATGAAGCAGAACCTGTTTCAGAAGTTTGCGCAGTTCTCCAAATCCCCGCTTTTCTTTGCAGACAAACCGATCTCCTCATTGCTGCAGGAAATACAGGAGCTGTGGTGAACATTAAAAAAGGACAGTTCATGTCTCCCTGGGATATGGAACATGCAATAAAGAAGGTCCTTTCAACAGGAAATCAAAGGATCATTCTTACAGATCGTGGCACAAGCTTCGGGTATAACAACCTAGTCTCCGATATGCGTACGATTCCTATCCTCCAATCCTTTGGATTTCCAGTCTGTTTCGATGCTTCGCATTCGGTCCAGCTCCCTGGAGGAATGGGATCGCAATCAGGAGGCCAAAGAGAATTCATTCCTACATTAGCAAAGTCTGCTCTTGCTGCTGGAGCAAATCTTCTTTACATTGAATCTCATAATGACCCTGAAAAAGCTCTTAGTGATAAGCATTCTGTCATGCCTTTTGAAGCCCTTAAAACTTTAATCAAAGAAGCTCGCCCCCTTTACGAACTGATCCAAAGAGGTCCTTAATTGATTAAGCGTGCGACGATTTTTGCTTCCCTCTTCTTAGCTCTTTTCACAAGTGGTGTCATTTTTGAGGTTTTTTATTCCTCAAAAGATATGAAAAGTATTGAAGAAGCGCTTACGGAAAAAATCTGCATGCCTAAACATGAGGAAAAATATCCCAATAAACAAATGCGAAGTGGGGTCTCAAAAGATTTATGGATTTCTGAGAAAGGAACAACGCGACTCCACTACCATATTGAAAGCCCTCGCTCTATTTTAACAGCAATCCCCCATGGAAATCGGATAGAACTCGTCGAGCAAATGATAGGAATGAAGTGTTACTTTCAGGAGAGATTTGACAATGAGAAAGGGGAAGTTATTCAAAGCATCCGGTATCTCCAATCAGAAGAGGGAACCTATCGATATACCGATCACTGTTTTGATGCTCATAGCGTTTTCCTAGCTCTTTACCATCTTCCAGGAGCAATCTTAACAACACACCTTGATACAAAGGATGCTTACCTAAAAGGAATCGCAGAAGAAGTCACCCTCTCGTTCTCTGGAGGAACCCTCGATTTGCATGCAGAAAAATTTAAAGCACAAATTCAACCTCAAGGAAACATTAAATGAATCATTGGCTCATTCTATTAACGACACTTCCTCCCCTTCTTGCAGAAGTTCTCCCTTATGACCTCTCTGCGGATGCAATAAATTATGACAGCAATGACCTCGTTCTAAAGGGAAATATCACTTTGAATCACGACTTAGGTCAAATGAAGGGAGAAGTCGCTACAATCAATAAAGGAGAGCTTTCCCTCGAATTCTCTTCGATCCATCTAGAGAACAACGTTTCTATTTTCCTTGAATCTCAGGGAAAACTCTTCTCGGATGAAGCTTTCTTTGACTTTCAAACAATGATAGGCAAAGTCTCATCCCTAGAGTATCCTGTTATTTTTAAAGGCAAAGAACTCGATTTTTTCTGCAGAACAATTAATCTTTCTCTTAGAGGAGGGAATGGGGATCGATGACCTCTTCACAAGGGAGCTGATAAGGATTCACAATGATACTTAAAGTCAAAAATCTCTCAAAATCTTATTCCGGTAAGCGCATTGTTAACGGTCTTTCATTTAGCGTTCGTGAGGGACAAGTCGTCGGACTCCTAGGACCTAACGGAGCAGGGAAAACAACTGCCTTCTATATGACGATTGGTCTGATTAAACCGGATAGTGGTTCTGTTCACTTTAAAGACCAAGAAATCACGACCTCTCCTGTCTATTTGCGAGCACAAATGGGAATGGGATACCTTGCTCAAGAACCCTCTATCTTCCGAAACCTCACCGTAGAACAAAACATTCTTTGTATTCTTGAAACTCTTCCTATTTCAAGACAAGAGGGAAAGCGTCGCCTAGAAGAGCTTCTTGAAGAACTCCACCTTACCTCTCTTGCAAAAAAACGGGCAACGACTCTTTCAGGAGGCGAACGTCGTCGTCTAGAAATCACACGTTCATTAGTAACAAGTCCTCACCTCCTTCTTCTTGATGAACCTTTTGCGAATATCGATCCTCTAACCATCTATGATGTGAAGCTGATGATTCGGTATCTTACTTCTAAAAATATCAGCGTCCTGATTACAGACCACAACGCAAGAGAAGTCTCTTCAATTGTTGACCATTCCTATCTGATCCAAGAAGGACGTGTCACCCATTCAGGAACCATTGCTGATCTTCTTGGAAGCAAAGATGCACGTTCAACCTATTTTGGTGAAGACTTTGAGTTATAAAGGCTTTCGATAGACTTTACCACAGAAAACACAAAGAGAGTAGAAGTGGCATGTTAACAAACTCCACTTCTACATCAGCCAGCAGAGTCTCATTGGAGGGAGCTCCGAGGAAGTCAAGAGATCATCAAGGTCATGAACGGAAGTAGTTTTCAAAGATGGAGAAGAAATAGAAGCTGCGGCTCAAAGGTTAAGAGAAAATGAGGGTATGCTCAATGCCGAAACACAACATTTAACAATATCTCGTTGCATGGGGCTCCTCATTTTTTTAAAAGAGCTTAAATTATTTTAGAAAATTATGCTAGTTCTCAACACTCCCCTTAACAATAGAGCCCGAAAAATATTAAACTTCTGGACACCGCTCGAGATTTTTACTCAGCTGAGTAAAAATGATGCTATTGCCCCACTTCAGAATTGAATTGGAGAGAATTTTATCATGAAAATCTCTGCGCCACTTCTTACATTATTTTTGATAAATGGTATAAGAACACAAGGGCTCTTCAGAAAAAGTATGTAGTGCTTCAATGATTTTTGAGGCAGAGAGGGTCTCTAAACAATCACTTTTTCCACTACCTCCACATCCAGGCTGGTAGCAGGGGCGACAACTCATCGACATGTTAATCACTCGAGCTGCAGAATTTCGATAGGGGCCCCAGTTCTGATCACATGTAGGGCCAAAAAGAGCGATGACTGGTTTTTTTAAAGTACTTGCTAGATGAAGAGGAACAGAATCAACGGTAACAAGAAGGCGACTCTTTGCAATGATTGCGCCCAGTTCTTTAAGAGAAATTTTTCCCGATAAATCAATCACTCCTCGAGAAAGTTCGGCAATTTTTTTATTCATTTCTATCTCGATCGGATCAGGACTTGCTGTTAGAACAACTTGCTCTCCACGCTCTTGAAGATAACGAATAGCAGCTGCCATGGTTTCAGGAGGAAGGTTTTTAAACATCCACCTTGAAACAGGATGGAAAAGGATAAAATTCTCAGGAAGAAGTTCATTGACATTTTCAGTTGCTTTTTCAGGAATATGAAAGAAAAGGTCACGTTCTTCAGGAGTAGGAAAAAGCCCCAAGCATCGAAGGGCATCGAGCTGTTTCTCAACAGTGTGACGGGGTTTTGGAGTGTGTTTAATGATATGGGTATAACACTCTTTTTTCCCTTTCATTCCATCCCCTTGAGGATCGAATCCCACGGCATATTGAGCCCGAGAAACTTTTGCTGCAATCGCACCACGATCTCCCTCAGTTAAATTAATCATTAAATCATAACTTCCTCTTCGGATTTTGCTCATGAGTTTCATCTCTTGAAGATACCGTTTAAAAAATGGAAGTTTTTTCCAGTCTTTATCATAGAGCAAAAAGTCTGAAATCCCAGGATGTCCTTCAAGCATTGGAAGGGTTTCTTTATAGATATAGGCATCGATCTCTAAATGGGGAAATCGTTCACTTAAAATCGAGAAAACGGGGCTGGAGAGAAGGACATCTCCATGATGACGAAGCTTAGCAACAAGGACTCTTTTTATCTTAGAAAAATCAATGGGTTGTGACATGTCTCCAGAAGTGATATTCAATGGTATTTAATGACCTATCCTGTAGATTATACCCGATTCCATTCCATTCTAACAAGAGAATAGCTAACCGATCTCCCATGTTGACTTGTTGCTCCTCGACATATTTGGACGAAAAAAGTAAATAAAATATTTGAAATTGGCAAGTTGTTTTTTAAAAGCGAATGAGTTATGATTAACCAAACAAAAAGGAAAAGGTAATGACAAAAGAAAGAACATTATCGATTATAAAACCAGATGCAGTAAAAAAGAATCACATTGGAGACATTCTCTCTCGTTTTGAAAAAGCAGGGCTGATTGTTGCAGCAATTAAAATGAAACATTTAAGCCGTGAAGAAGCTGAAAGCTTTTACGCTGTCCATAAAGAGCGTCTTTTTTTCAAAGACCTCATAGATTTTATGATTTCTGGACCTATTGTCGTTTCCGTTCTCGAAGGAGATGATGCCATCCAGAAGAATCGAGACCTTATGGGAGCTACAAACCCCCGGGAAGCAGCTCCAGGAACAATCCGTGCAGATTTTGCTGAATCGATCGATGCAAATGCTATTCATGGATCTGATGGACCAGGTACAGCGAAAGTCGAAGTTTCTTATTTCTTTAAGGATAACGAACTCTTCACTCGATGAACCTATACGTAAAAGAAGGGATCAAGAAGGTGGATCCCTTCTTTAGTCATCGGGTAATTAGAAAGGTGACGGGACCATCATTGACTAAAGAAACTGCCATTTCAGCACCAAATTTCCCGGTTGCAATATTCATTTCCCCTAAAAGTTCTTTACCTCTAGCAATAAAGCCTTCATAGATTTTTTCAGCTTGATCAGGAGGCATAGTTTCTGTAAAAGAAGGGCGCCTTCCTGCATTGCAATCTCCGTAAAGAGTGAACTGAGAAACAATCAAAAGCTTTCCTGCCACATCTTGGAGCGACCGATTCATCTTTCCTTGTTTATCTTCAAAAATGCGCAGGTTAATAACCTTTTCAACAAGCCAGAAAATCTTTGATGCATCATCATCTTTATGAATCCCTAAAAAGAGGAGAAGCCCTTGATCAATGGATCCTATGATTTCATTTTTGACCGTAACTTTAGCTTCTTTAACTCGTTGGATAAGTGCTCGCATAACCTATATGCTAGCGCACATACCGTTTTGAGTAAATAAAGAGGAGCAGATAGACTACCGTTAAGGCAAGCATCAATGAAGGCATAGCGAGCATGACTGGACCAGGAAGACCTTGAATAATCAAAACACCTATGACAGGCATTAACATATTAATAAAGTTCATTACAGCAGAACCCGTGGCTTGATCTTCAAAGTGAGTGCTGGCTAAAACAATCGCATTAGAATAGGCAATAGGATAGCCAAAATAGGCAATGATAAAAGGAATAAAAAAAGTATAGAGATTGATTTTTCCTAAAAGAAAACAGATGAAAAAAGCAATAAAGGCTCCACCAAAAATGACTATGCCTCCTAAAATCATTTTAAGATGACTAAATCGTTTGCTTAAAGCTGCAGCAAGCAGATTTCCCGCTACATAAAAAATGGCAATGAGTAAATTGACATAACCATACTTTTCAGGTGTTAACTTCAGGGTATCGATAGCAATAATAGGTGCAGTTGCTGCAAATATGTAAATCATCCCAGTAGTAATTCCAAAAAGAATTGAAAAGGTCACCAGGCGCCGATCTTTAAGGGCCTTTTTATATCGAGACCAAATCACTCTCGGATGCGTTTCTTTTTGATTAAGATTGATTCCTGTTTCAGGAAGACGGGTAGCAAAACAGAGAACGACAATGTAATAACACATTAAGAAATAAAAGCTGCTCGCCCATCCGAAGTAACGCACAAGAACTCCCCCGATTGCTATTCCTATAAAAGGGACTATCGCAAACGCAGTACTTACAATAGGAATAACTTTCCTCGCTTGATACTCATAGTAATAATCATTAATAATGGTCAGTGATAAAACAAGACCTACACTTGCTCCAATAGCTGTGATCAAACGAGAACTCATCAGAAGAAAGTAGGAGTGAAATGGGCTTGAAAGTGCCGATAGGAGACTTCCTATAATTGCAATAACTAATCCTATATAAAGCGTTGGCTTTCGTCCAAAGCGATTAGCAAAAGGACTATAAAGCACCTGTCCTAAGGCATAACCCACTAAGAAAAGGGTCAAAGCAAACTGCGCATCACCTTCAGTAATTCCAAAAAACTTAACAATTGCAGGGACTCCGGGAGTGAAAAGGACAGCTCCAATTGAAGCAAGCGAAATCAATTGAATGAGAATAGCTGTATGAGGCTTTTTGGTCTCGAGTTTATAATTCACTGACTCCCCTTTCTAAATCATCAAGCCTTTTTGAAATTTCCTTAGGAAGATGTTCTCCAAAAAGGGTAAAGTATTCTCGAAGATCCTTGACTTCTTGCTTCCAAGCCTCTCCATCAATTTCAAAAAGCTCCTTAGGCGCATTAAATTCTTTTGGAAACATCCCTACAGGACTTTCTTCAGACTCTCCCGTTCCATCACATCTTTCGAAGATCCATTTAAGAACTTTTATATTTTCTCCAAAGCCAGGCCAAAGAAATTTTCCATCTTTTCCTTTACGAAACCAGTTCACATGGTAGATTCTTGGTTTTTTATCCCCTAAAAGCTCTCCCATATCCAACCAATGCTGAAAATAATCTCCCATATTGTATCCGCAAAAAGGGAGCATTGCGAAGGGATCATGACGGAGCTTTCCCACTTTCCCTGCAGCTGCAGCTGTCATCTCTGAAGAAAGTGACACTCCTAGAAAAGTCCCATGAGACCATGAGAGGCTTTCAATAATGAGAGGAACAACACTCTCTCGCCGTCCCCCAAAAATAATCCCTGAAATAGGGACACCATTGACATCATTAAATGCAGGATCAATGACAGGACATTGCCTAATGGGTACAGTGAAGCGCGCGTTAGGATGCGCTGCCTTTTCTTCCGATTCTGGAGTCCATTTTCTTCCCTTCCAATCAATAAGATGCTTCGGTGGTGTTTCAGTCATTCCTTCCCACCAAACATCTCCATCATCAGTAAGTGCTACATTGGTAAAAATAGAGTTCGTTTTAATCGATTCCATGACATTCGGATTGGAATCATAAGAGGTTCCTGGTGCCACACCAAAAAACCCATATTCTGGATTGATTGCATAAAGACGCCCATCCTCCCCAATCCACATCCATGCAATATCATCCCCCACACATTCAACCTTCCAACCGGGAAAAGTCGACTGAAGCATCGCGAGATTGGTTTTTCCACAGGCACTAGGAAATGCTGCAGTAAAATAGAGCTTTTTCCCTTCTGGGTTCGTAATCCCTACAATCAACATGTGCTCAGCCATCCACTTTTCATCACGCCCTTTAACAGAAGCAATCCGAAGTGCCAAACATTTTTTTCCGAGAAGAGCATTGCCTCCATAGCCACTCCCGAAGGACCAAATCTCTCGTTTTTCAGGGAAGTGGACGACATACTTTTCATCAACGCGACAAGGCCAAAAAGAATCTTCTTCTCCTTCTCCTAAAGGAACCCCGACAGAATGCAAACAAGGAACAAATTCTCCATCTGCCCCCAAAATATCAAGAGCCTTTTTCCCCATCCTTGTCATGATGTAGGTGTTTGCTACAACATAAGGGCTATCAGTGATTTGAATCCCAATCTCTGATAGTGGGGATTCGAAAGGTCCCATACTAAACGGAATCACATACATCTTCCGTCCCCTCATACATCCATTGAAAAGGTCAAGGAGTTTTTCCTTCATCTTCAATGGTTCTTCCCAATTATTCGTAGGGCCTGCATCTTCTTTTCTCTCAGAGCAGATGAATGTTCGACCTTCAACACGAGCCACATCCTCTGGATCGGAGCGACACCAATAAGAACCGGGTCGTTTAGGCAGTTTTACAAAAACTTTCTTATCAACAAGCCCCTGGCAAACAGCATCGTGCTCTTCTTTTGAGCCGTCGCAGTAGTAGACCTCATCAGGTTGACACAGTCCTTGAATTGCTTCAATCCAAGCTTTAAGTTTCGGATGATGAATCTCTTTAATATCAGGCAAGTTCATACCCTACTACATAATAGATTGTCGATTTATACGGTTGCTTTTTTGAAAGTTTCTAAGTACTCAAGAGCCTTACCCGTTCCCATACAGACAGCTAGGAGCGGATTTGAAGCCACAACAACAGGAAGTCCAGACTCTTTAATAAGGGCCTTATCAAGTCCTTTGATGAGTGCACCGCCCCCCGCTAGAACCATTCCGCTCTCTACAAGATCAGCAGCAAGTTCTGGAGGACACCGCTCTAAAGTCTCCTTAGTACAAGCAATGATTTGTTGGATCGGCTCAGAGAGGCATTCACGGATCTCAACAGAATTGATCCGTTTTGTAATAGGAAGACCTGCAACTTGGTCACGTCCACGGACTTCCATTTCAAGCTCATGATCTCCAAGAGGATATGCTGAACCAATGGTCATTTTGATCTCTTCAGCAGTACGAGGACCAATCATCAAGTTATAAGTGCGGCGCATGTAGTTGATGATACACTCATCAAACTCATCCCCCGCAATTCGAATAGAGCGTGATTCGACAATTCCACCAAGAGAAATGATTGCAATTTCAGTGGTACCACCACCCACATCGATAATCATATTCGCAGAAGGCTCATGAACAGGAAGGTCAACACCGATTGATGCAGCCATTGGCTCTTCAATCAAAATCACTTCTTGAGCTCCTGCTCTTAGAGCAGAATCTTCAACCGCTCGTTTTTCAACTCCAGTAATTCCTGAAGGAACAGCAATCAAAATTTTGGGCCTGAAAAGACTACGAGAAGGTGTCACTCTAGAAATCAGCGCTTTAAGCATCCCTTCTGCAATTTCAAAGTCGGCAATCACACCATCTTTCATGGGACGTACGGCATGAATTTTTCGAGGAGTTTTACCAAGCATCGCTTTGGCTTTATGTCCTACAGCAAGGACTTCATTGGTTAATGAATCTACTGCTACAACAGAGGGTTCAGCAAGAACAATTCCCTTTCCTCGAACATAAACAAGGGTATTGGCAGTTCCTAAATCGATTCCAATATCACTTGCAAAAATACCGGTCAGTTGACCGATCTTATTCATAAATCCCTGTTTAAAACTCTTGAGAAAACTTCCCTTTCCTGCTGCCTTAACTTCCATTTTCATCCCTTTTCAATCCGAAATACGCACATATGGTTAACTCCATCATGGACGATTGAGTAAAATTGATCAAGTCTGAAGGAGTTCCAATACATCTTCCCATGTTAATTTTGTAATTGCTTCATCATCACAACTGATAATTTTCTTTACAATCCCTCGCTTTCGGTTTTGCATCTCAACGATTTTTTCCTCAATCGTTCCGTTTGTGATAAGTTTATAAACCGAAACTGATCCCTTTTGACCGATCCGGTGAACCCGATCCGTGGCTTGATTTTCTACGGCTGGATTCCACCACATGTCATAATGAATGACTGTATCAGCACCTGTCTCTTATACACATC
>JAUHQH010000097.1 GCA_030408485.1 Candidatus Neptunichlamydia sp.
GAGATGTGTATAAGAGACAGCTTCAAGAGCCATCTATTACTCCAGATGTTAAAGAGGTAGAATTTAATTGAGATGTGCCACTTCATTAAGGTCAAAAAAACAAAAAATGGATCATCAAAGGGGTGGATCGTTGCATAAGGAGAATTATTATTACCTGAGTTGTCGGCGATCGCAATGTTGCAGTGTTTAAATAAACGATGCTACCGCAAAATCAAGGATCCGAAGAGCTCCATATTTTACCCTGATAATTGGAAGGTTTTACCAAAATACTACCAAAGAAGCAGCATATTATTGGGAAAGAGGGAACGATTGCTATTGATAAGGATAATAAATAGGAATACGCGCCCGCCATTTAGGTCGGATGATAAGGGGCATTAATAAAGTGGTTTATAACTCGATCAAAATATGGCGCGACTTAACAACTCCTCAAATCTTTGCCGAGTATCAGAATAGATTTCTATCTACCTTTCAATTGATCACGTTCATTTTTTGTAATCCTATCCTTTCCTCCTTGAATATAAAGGTCTAGGCTGACTTTTCATGTTGAAAAATTTACTTGTCGTTGATGTGAAGTCCTAAGCGTGCTAGGAGAAAGCGGCAGACTAAAATTGGGTGACACAGAAGATGTTTAAAGAGATTAATATAGGTGACGCTGGAAATGGGTTTTTGAAGGAGGGTAGGAGAATCTTTTAGACTATCCGAGATCCAGTCGGGATAAGGAGGAGGGGTGGGAGGAAGATGATTGGTAGGGAAAAAGCCCACTCCCTGAGTCTCAGAAGTCAGAGTCACTTTACCATCAATAATAGAACATTCAAAGAGGTGTGTGTAACGGGTCAGGCGGTTTAGAGGAGTGTATTCTGCGACTTTCCGAAGAATGGCAACTTGGTAGCCTGTTTCTTCTTTCATTTCACGGATCACAGCTTCTTCTGGGGTTTCTTCGACTTCGATTCCTCCTCCGGGGAGAACCCAGACAGGAATATCACGTCTTTTTATTAGAAGGATCTTTTTCCGGTCTTCTGAAAAGATGATCCCATTGACACTTTCTTCTTGATGGTTTACATTGCGCATTGGCGAATGTTACAGGTGGTATGGGGCTGAGTCAATCTTTCATTTTTGTTTTCCTCTTCCTTTTTTGTAGCTGTGAGAAGTATTACCTTTCTGTTAAGCGCGAATCTGTAGATCAAAGTAAGCTAGCAAGTACTTATGTGGGAAGTCCTGACCCTCGTCAGAAAAGCGCACCAATAGGGCAAGAGCTCATCATGGAATGGCGTCTTCCAATGGATTTTTCTCATGAAAAAATGACATTAGTCTTGGATATTCTTTATAAAAATTATACTGAAGAAACACTTTCCTATCCCATCTCTCGTCGTCGAGGTGTGATCACTTATTCCCTTATAGGGAATGATTATCAAGAAAAAGAGGGGCTTTTAACCTATAAAGCTGAGATTCGTGATAAAGAGGGGTTTGTTATCCAAGAATGGAAACAACAACTCTGGACAGAACTTATCGTTATTGATTAATTTCAACACAAAGACTACAGAGGCAATTTTATATCGATTTCTCTGATATCAACATTGATTTGCCCCAAGTCTTTCGGTTAAAGATTCATATCAACAGCGATCTTTTATCAAATGCAAGGTTGGCATGGCATGGAACTGCCTATCAACGATCCTTCTACAGCTGCAAGAATTTGAGATTGAGGTGTGTGGTACAGTTTCATAGCCCCCGAAACTCCACTCTCCACCAGATATTTCTTGTCTTCAAAGTCAGCAGAATCCCATTGGAGAAAACTCCATGGCAGTCAGATGATTCCAAAGGTTATGAATGGAGTCGCATTTAAGAACGGATAGAATCAGAACAATAATTGTTTGATGATGGAAGATCTTTGTGCTACCAGATGGATATATAACGAATCATATGGAGCAATGATGGAACTTCCAGGTGTTAATTCAAATTCTTCGAGAAATACCCCTGAAATTCAGAAAAGCGCAGAGAAAGAAGGTGGTGATCCCTGCAAGATATATGAGATGGAACAAGTGAGAGAATTTGCATCATTTGTCTCTAATAACAAGTTGTCTGTTAAGACGAAGATTACTTCACAAGAGTTTCAAGAAGCTGATCGAATGGAGGGTGGAGTTTCGGGGGCTATGAAACTGCGCTACGAAGGTCATTTGAAGATCATTAAGCCTCAAGTTTTAACTAAGGTTTTCTCAGAAAATTTGAAAGCTCTTACTAGTAGTGGTAAACACATCAGTCATGCTAATGTTTCTGAAAGTGATGATTCCTTTGCGCACTTTCCAAGAAAGGAGCTGCTCGGATGGCATATCGCCAGAATTTTTGCGCTAGATGTTCCTGATACTGAGCTTGTTGAGATTGAAACTGAGCTTGGGGAGTCAAAGTATGCATCCGCACAGATTTTTTTGACCGATGCAGTCTCAATGATAAATACCAAGGTAGAGCCTTATAAGATCGACTTGAACTCCGTAATCCTTACATTTTTGTTTCACCTCTTCACTGAAAATATTGATGGGCATACAGGAAATATTTTACTTATTCCTTATGAGGGTGAGGATGATGAGGAGGATCTTGTAGAGTACAAAGTGATTCCAATTGACTATGGACTTATTTATCCAAGACATGATAGTATTTATCCGAAAGAATTTAGTCTTTTAAAGAAAGGTTTCTTTCATTCTTTTAAAACTAAAAAAATTCATATACATAGATACTTAAAGCCATTAGTGGAAAAACTAGAAAATGCATTAAACGCCGAATTCTGCAACCTTATGACATCTCAAGAAAAGCAATTATATCACCGGAATCTCACTGGTCTCCAAAGAATATTGGGCGGCGAAGAATCCTCCCTTTCATTAAATGGCTTCTTAGATACTTTCGTTGCACATTTAATGATGGAGTTAAAAGATGAACATTAGTTATACAGTTTACAATAGCCATAAAGATATGGCGGCAATCTATAATCATGAAACTAGAGAGTTCAAAGTTCTAGATAAAATGGTCGAGCTCGATATCCTTGAAGGAATCAAAATTCCTGTTTTCCTCCAAACTGAGCTAAAAGAGAAGATTTTTCTTTCTTACCCTCCAGAAGGAGAAGATATTCCACTGTTTGCCTTAGCTTTTCGCAAAGTGATTTTTGAAAATGAACTTGTGAAGCATGGATTTACCCTTAAAGAAGCACTTCCCGATTCTCAATCAGTCAGGGTCTAGTCTCCGGAGGATTCTGGTGCAAAAAACGCTAACTACATTTTACGATCCCAGCTTTTTTGTAGGACTTTCTCTTACGGTCTTCTTCGGTTGTTTTTTCAAGAGATAGCAAGTTTTGGTAGAAAAAGGGTTTTAAACAGTTGTACAACTAATCCAAATTGGACACGTTGAGTCTTTTAGAACCCTTTCAACAACTGGGCCATACCCTTTATTAGGGCCCCTGCTACTCGGAATCATCGCTCCTATCACCAAAAGGTCGTAGCTTTCCTTCTCAATCAACTCAAGAATGGCTGCGTCAACAGTGCGCGCTTGAACAATTCGAAGGTTAATTCGTGCATTAAACTCACGACCAATCGCTTCTGCTCGCTTTAAAATAGATTCAGCCACAATCGTGCGGTGCTCAAGAGGTGCTTCTATAGGAAGTGAAAAAGGAACTTCAACAACGTGAACTGCAGTCACATCTGCTCCGTGGAGTTTCGCTATCTCGCAGGTCATCTGAACCGTTTGAGTTTCTTTTCCTCCCCGAGTTGGAACAAGAATGTGTTTATACTTCTTTGCTTCAAATTCAGGAACCTTGATCTTATGAATTTCAACTTTTCCAGCAGGGGCAATCGATTCTCGGCAGCGATAGTAAAAATACATGCTTAATCCAAGAATTAACCATGCAAATCCTAAATAACGTCCATCAGGTTTTGTCCAGACTACTAGACACCATGTAGAAGCTGTGGCAAGCCCTCCAATAATTCCTGTAATGGGAATAGAGTATTTCCCAATTTTCATATTAAAAGGAACTCGAAAAGGACGCTTTATATCAGGGCGACGAATGCGTAAAAAAATGAGCGATAAATGGGTCATAAAAAAGGCAAGCATTGCTCCAAAGTTATAAAGATCTGCAAGAAAAGCAAGCTTTCCTCTAGAAGCAATCACGATAATCATCGCAAGAACAGCAAAAATCCCTAAGGAAACAAACGGAGTCTTATGCTTTTTGTGAAGACGATAAACAGTTCGAGGAAGTTGGTAGTTTTCTCCCATGTTAAAAGAAAGACGAGAGGCTCCAATTAATCCTGCGTTGGCCGCTACAAAGAGAATAATTGCAGCCAGTAATCCAACCCATCCTCCTAAAACACGACTGCCATAAGGGAGCTTCGAAACAATCCCTGCAATAGGGTTTTCTAAGAACTGTGTACTTAGAGCTTGAGGAGTCACAGCTGAAAGGGCAACAATTACAATCCCGATATAAACAAAAAGAAGCATTCCCATTGCAAGCATCATCGCTTTAGGGACTGTCTTTGCAGGATGCTTTGCCTCTCCCCCAAGTTGGGCCATCGACTCAATCCCTGTATAAGCAACCATCGCCATCACTGTTCCTTTCCAGAAATTTGGCCACGAAGGAGACCAACTAGACCCTTTAACTCCCACCTTTAAATGTTCCCAAAGATCAGGAAAATGAATAAACCAAATAGCGCCAACAACAATAATTAAAACTTGTGTCGAAAGGGTCAATGTCGTTAAAAACCAACTCATTCGTGCGGAATTTTTTGTCCCAAAAAAATTGATCACAAAAAGAATTGCAATCACACAGACTGTGAAACCGATCTTAAACGAAGGAACCTTGAGCGCCTCAAAGAAAAAAGCTAAATAAGGAGAAATCGAATAGGAGGAAATTGCAATCGTCACAATGAAGTCGAGAAGAAGCCCCCAACCCGCAATAAACGAGATCAAGTCATTAAACGCATGGCGTGCAAAAGTTGCAGATCCCCCGCCATCTCGAAGCATCGCTGAAAGTTCAGCATAAGAAAGAGCTGTACAGGCAAAAACAAGCCCAGCAATTGCTAAGCTGATTGGAGCCGCACCCAAAGCATATAGAGTTGTAATCCCGAGAGCATAGTAAATCGAAGATCCCAGATCACCATAACCTACTGCAAAGAGATCTCCCACCCCTAAGATGCGCCGCATTGCCCCTTTATCAATGTGGGTAATTGTCGATTGCTTTTGAGTTTTTTCTTTCATATATCTTGATATATCTCTTCTTCTATCATTAAATTCAATCTTTTGCTAGTGGGACTGTTGAAGGCTGAAAGATCTTTCGCAAAAAATCTTAATTTAGGTGATGATCTTCCAGTTTTCAACAGCCCTAGAAGCAACATCTGACTATAGCGTCTTTTGTAAAATAAGAGAGAAAATTGGAACAAAACTGACTGTCCAAAATCTTTTTTGATCTTAAGATAGCAGCTGAAACGACAAGGTTTAATGAATGAAGTCTTTACTTTTGTCGATGCCAGTCATCTGACTGATAAAGCTAATCTATGAGAAGAAAGAGATCGAGCCATTTAGGCAAAACATGAGAAGCTCAATAATGAAACTCTGCCTAAAGTCACATGCGATCAGCAGGCATGGATTGGATGTAAAGGAAAAAACAAAGGATCGTTGGTACAGCTCATTGCGCGCCCCATATGAAAGATTTTTCTCAAAGGAATCAAAGGGTATGTTACCGAGGAATTGCAAAGAATCAGCTCGCTGCACTCATGGGTGTGATCAGCTTTAATCTTAAGAGAATTCTTGCGATC
>JAUHQH010000098.1 GCA_030408485.1 Candidatus Neptunichlamydia sp.
ATCTAAGACATCTCTTTTTCTTTATTTTCAAATCATTTAACATAAAATCTTATGACCTTAGAACCAAAGCATAAGGTAGGAGAAACCTACCGTGAATTTACCTTTACAAAAGCTCTTACGATTGAAGAGCTTCAAATGATCCTTTATGAACTGACGCACCAACCGACAGGAGCTCGGGTCATTCACTTAGAAGCAGACGATCCTGAAAATCTCTTTTGTCTTTCCTTGCAAACCCTTCCAGACAACTCAACAGGTGTAGCTCATATGTTGGAACATACCGTCCTTTGTGGTTCAAAAAAGTTTCCTGTAAAAGACCCTTTTTTCTCAATGATGCGAAGAAGTTTAAATACCTTTATGAATGCCATGACAGGAACAGACTTTACTTGTTACCCCGCAGCCTCTCAAGTCGAACAAGACTTCTATAATTTGCTTGAGGTCTACCTCGATGCTATCTTTTACCCTGAACTCAAAGAGATGAGCTTTTTTCAAGAAGGACACCGTTTAGAATTTGATCCTGATTTGATGTACAAAGGTGTTGTTTATAATGAAATGAAGGGAAGTCTATCGAATCCTGAAACCCGCCTCTGGCATGAAATTACGAAATATCTAACTCCAGGTTTGACCTATGCCTTTAATTCTGGAGGAGACCCCGTTGACATTCCCAACCTAACCTATCAAGGGCTCAAAGATTTTCATGCAACCTATTACCATCCCAGTCGGTGTATTTTCTTCTTCTATGGAAATCTCTCTTTAGAAAAGCATCTCAATTTCGTATATAAAAATGCCTTAAAAGATGTCGAAAAACTTCCTCCCCTTGAAGGAATTCCCAAGCAAAAACGGTTTGAAAAACCTGTTGCTAGACAAGGCTATTATCCCGCAGCTGAGGGAAAGGATTTTGTCTCTTTTTCATGGCTGACAACTTCGATTGACAATCAAGAAGATTCTCTAGCCCTTGCGATCCTTGATTCCGTTTTAATGGAAACGGATGCCTCCCCGTTAAAGCATGTTCTGTTGAAATCTGGACTTTGTACACAGACTGATGGTTATCTAAATACTGAAATGTCTGAAATCCCTTATGTCATCATCTGCCGGGGCTGCCAGGAAAAAAGTAGCGATGCAATTAAAAAGCTTCTCTTCAAGACCCTTAAAGATATTTGTGACCAAGGAATTTCTCAAGACCTAATTGAAGCAGCCATCCATCAACTTGAATTCTCCCGCCTTGAGATTACGGGAGACTATGGTCCTTTTGGGCTGACTCTATTTATGCGGTCTGTCCTTGCTATGCAACATGGGTGTCCTCTCGAAAATTCTCTATCGGTTTATTCTCAATTTAAAAAACTGCAGCTTCTCGTCAAACATCCAGATTACTTACCAGGGTTGATCCGCAGGTACTTTCTTGAAAACCCCCACTTTTTGACCTATGTTTTCTCACCGGATAAAACTTTAGAAAAAAGAGAAAGTAATGAAGAAAAAAAGCGACTCCAAAAGATTGAACACTCTCTAACTGATGCAGAAAAAACTATGATCCGGAAACAGACAACACAATTAGAAAAATTCCAAGCGAAAGGAGAAAATCAATCCATTGAGTGCTTACCAAAAATCGATCTAACCGAGGTTCCTAAAGAAGTTCCAGACTTCTCCCTTCAACATGAACAAGATGTTCAACTCACCATTTTTCATCACGAATGTTTTACGAATCATATCATCTATGCAAAACTTCTTTTTGACCTACCCAAAATTCATCGAGAAGATCTCTCCTACTTACAACTCTTCACAACAATCCTTCCGGAGTTAGGTACGGGGAAAAGAAACTATCAACAAAACCTCGAATATATCAATGCTTACCTTGGTGATTTTAGTGCGACAATTAACCTCTACCTACAGATGAGTGATCCTAATTTCTTAAACCCTGCTTTTAGCTTGAAAGGAAAAGCTCTCAATCGAAACTTCGATAAACTCTTTAAACTTTTTATCGATGTTTGCAAAGGAATTGATTTAGGAGACCATGCACGGATTAAAGAGCTGATCCTTCAAATCCACACCTCTTTTGAAAATCGATTGAATCGCAGGGCGATGTCCTATGCCATTCAACGCTCTGTTTCTTCTTACACACAAAGTGCATACATTGGAGAACACTTAAGCGGCCTCCCCTACTTTCATTTTATCCGAGATTTAGCAAGAGATATCGATCAAAGACTTCCTGAAGTGGTTGAAAAATTTAAAATGCTCAGTTTAACTCTTTTTCATTTGACTTCACCTCACCTTGTCTTAAGTTGTGATGCTCAGCAATACCGAACCCTTACAAAGGAAAGTTTTTTTGATCTAAATGAACTTCCAACTAAACCTTTTACTCCATGGGAACCACTCATCCTTCCTCCTTCTGCTAAATCTGAAGCTTTCATGATTTCCTCTCCTGTTGCCTTTTCTTCTTATGGAATTAAGACAATCACCATTCATGATGATGCTTCTTCAGCGCTAAGCCTTTCTACAGATCTTTTAGAAAATACATTTCTCCATAAAAAAGTGAGGGAGCAAGGGGGAGCCTATGGCTCTGGAGCAAACTACAACCCTCTTTCTGGGAATTACTATCTTTATTCCTATCGTGATCCTCATATCTCTGTTACCTACAACGCCTTTGAAGAAGGGATAGCAGAAATCGCTAAGGGCAGGTTTTCAGAACGTGACTTGACCGAAGCAAAGCTCGGTCTGATTCAAGGTCTGGATACACCGATTTCTCCAGGAGCCCGAGCCAATCTAGCCTACACTTATTTCCGAGAGGGATACACAAAAGAACTCCGCCAAGAATTCCGCGAAAATCTTCTTAATACAACAAAAGTTGAAGTAAAAAAAGCCGTTGAAAAATGCCTGAAAGGAAATGCAGGAACAAAAATAACTTTCGCCGGAGAAAACCTCATTCAAAATGAAAACACTGACCTTATCGTTTCTTCTATTTAATCTATCATTGATAGCAAGCCCATCTATCGAATTTAGTTCTTGCAGATGGAAAAAAAATCGGGATTTTAGCTTCTTCCTGATGGTATTGTTTTAGCCCTTTATCATCCCTCTAAAAGATGGATAGAAATGTATTCTGATACTCGGCAAAGATTTGAGGAGTTGTTAAGGCGTACTACATTTTGATCGAGTTATAGACAATCTTCTCACTTTTATAAAACACCTCAATAGCAATTGTTCCCACCTTCCCAATAATGCGTTTCTTCTTTGGTAGTGATTTGGCATGGCAAAAACCTTCCAATTGTCAGGATAAAATATGGAACCCTTCAGATCTTTGATTTTGTGATAGAGTCGTTTGAATGTTGCAATACTGCGATCGCCGACAACCCAGGCAATCGTTCTCCTTATGCAACAATCCACTCCTTTGATGATCCATTTTTTGTTTTTTGATCTAAATAGAAGTGCCACATCTCATCAAATTCTACCTCTTTAATACTTGGAGCAATAGATGACTCTGGAGGATTAGCGCCTTCTTTAGAAAACGGTTGGTGTATCGACGAATGTGAATGACCTACGATCTAGATTGAAAAAAAATCCTACATTAAATTCTCTTCTTCGACTAAGATGGAAATCCATAAATAAGGAGAAACTATGAAGCATCTTTTTACTGGGATTTTCTTATCAACAACACTTTTAGCTACACCACTTCTTGGAAAGGAAAAAGCGTCTTTCGAAGACAACCTTGCTTATCGAAAACGCTATCCTGCTCATCAAAATACTCCGGGAAAAGCTTTTTCAAGACCATTTATTGATCTCGCAAAGAGTTGTACGCCAGCGGTCGTTTTTATCCGCGCAGAGGGAAGTACAGAACGGGACTATGATCCTTACGAAATGTTTAATGACGACTTTTTCCGACATTTCTTTGGAGGTCCACGCCGCCGCCATGGACCACAAGTGAACCAAGGTTCCGGTTTTATTGTTTCTAAAGAAGGTCATATCATGACCAACCTTCATGTGGTTCGAGGAGCTAAACAACTCACCGTTCATCTGCAAGATGGTTCGAATCGTCAATTTTCAGCAACTTACGTGGGTGGTGATCCACGAACCGATATTGCCGTCATTAAAATCGATGACTCCGATGGGAATAATTTCCCCTATTTAGAACTTGGCGATTCCGATGATCTTGAAGTCGGAGAATGGGTCGTCGCCATCGGAAACCCTTTTTCACTTGAAGCAAGTGTTTCTGCAGGGATCATTAGTGCGAAAGGACGTCAAGGATTGCAGATCACCGCTTATGAAGACTTCATCCAAACCGATGCGGCCATTAACCCTGGAAACTCTGGAGGTCCTCTCATTGATCTAGATAAGAAAGTTGTCGGGATGAATACCGCTATTGTTTCGCAATCAGGTGGATACATGGGGATTGGTTTCGCCATTCCCAGCAATATCTTAATCAATATCAAAAACCAACTTGTTGAAAATGGAGTTGTGACTCGAGGATTTCTTGGGGTTTCTCTCCAACCCATTGACCCTAATTTAGCAGAAGCTTTTGGATCTGATAGTACACAAGGAGCCCTGGTTGTTGATGTTCTAGAAGGTTCTCCTGCGGAAAAAGCAGGACTTAAACAGGGAGACATCGTTGTAAAGATGAATGACTATCCTATCAAAAGCCCCGGACAACTTCGCAATGATGTGGTTCTTCTTCCTCCAGGAACTAAGGTCGAGCTCACCATTAATCGCAATGGAAAAATGATGAATATTCCTGTGACTCTTGGAGAATTTGGAGCCAATACCCTTGTCTCCTCAGCAACGACCTCTCGATACTTAGGGTTTTCTGTCGATAATTTAACCAATGAAAACATCCAGCTCTTCCGCTTTAATCAAAATGATAAAGGGGTCGTGATTGTCTCAGTAGAACCAGGGACTCCTGGAGATTCAGCAGGAATTAAACCTGGGTCTCTCATCATGGCAGTGAATCATCAAAAAGTAACGAATGTGACAGAGTTCAATGATACCCTCAAAAACGTGAAGTCTGGGGAACGAATTCTCCTTCTTATACGCCAGGGAAATGTGATGAAGTTCTATACTTTAAAAACTCAGTAATACGATTTATCAAAAATAATGTAAGAAGTAGTGGAAAGATTTTCATGATAAAATTATTTTTGGAAACCTAAGCTAGCCACATGTTGATTAGTAAGATCGGAAAAGCAATTTTAGCCGAAAAGATCAAATCTAATTCTACATGTTACTTTTGATAGATGGTACAAAAAGGTAGAAAATCCCTAATAAGAAATGGAGTTTGAAAGAGATTTCTATTGATAAAGACTTGCCAACACCCTCAATTCTCAGGATTTACCACAAGGTTGAAGGTATTTGGGTTGATAAAGAATTTACCTTAAAACGCCCAGACTTTAAGCGCGCAGTTTTTGATTATTTTGAGAATTTTTTCAAACCTAAGGCGAAATTTAGCTATTAAAAGGCTGGTTTATCAGAAATTGGCTCACAACTGCTATATTTGCGTGAGGAGTATGTCCCTTACATAGACGATTAACATCTGCCCCATTGACAATGAGTTTTTTAAGGATTTGACTTTCTTCCATTTGGATCGCAAATTCAAGAGCGGTTTTTCCTCCTTTGACTGCATAGTCTAAATCAACATCGGGGTGCTCAATGAGCTTTGTTGCTATGGGGGTATTTTTCGACTGGATGGCCCAAAGAAGAGGGGTGAGGTCAATGATCGTAGAATTGGGATTGACTCTACTTTCTAAAAGAAGTTCTACCGCACTGAAAGCCTCGTGCTGCACTGCAGAAAATAGGGGCGTTTGCCCATCTTTCCCTTTTTTCTCAAGCAAGTTGGGACAACGGCTCAGGAGAATCTTAATGCAGTTGGTTGATCCTTGAGCTGCTGCATAGTGGAGAGGTGAAAAACCTTGCGAGTCAAAAACCTCTAGCATGTCTCCTCTTTGTAGCAGTTCTTTTAGAAAGACACCATTTTTGCATTGAGACGCGTAGTGGACAACGCTGATTCCTAGAGAATCTCGGAAATTCCAATCCTGAATTTTACCGCAGTAGAGGTCGAAGAGTTATCTATTTTCTCCTTTAATAGCGTGGAGAAGCTCAAGAATATGATTGTTATAGGGATGGTTTGGAAGAGGAGGATATAAGTAACCCCTTGTAGCAGAGGTAAGGTGATCTTCTTCTTCAAGCTCAATTGTTTCATATGAAAGGGGAATAACAAGCCCGTCTCGAGAGGCAGCTAATTATCGAGAAGATTCAGCTTCAATATCCACAACGGTAACTCCGCACCCTCCTCCAATATGGATCTGACCAAAAGAGCAGTGCCCAACATACTTAACACTTCCATCTAGAAGACTAAAAAGAAAGCCAGAGTCTTCAAAGCAGGCTAAAAAAGGACTTTTAAGCCATTTCGTAACTCCAGTTTTGACTTTGAGAAGCTCCCTTTTTTGCCTTCCTGAAGCACTTGAAATATCCTGATCTAGAGACTGAAAAAATTTTGCTCTTTGATTTTCATTGTTAAGGGCATTTTTATATCCAGCACGGTTTCAAAACCTCTAAGACATTTTTTTTAAAGGTTTGATACCTTTGCTTCCAAAATTGGAGGATTTCAAAAGTGAGATCTGAGCATTGCTTAGTCGTAATGGAGTGATCTCCATAAACAAAGCTTCTAATTCTATCAAATACTGCATCATAGGCATTTTACTAATCATAGAGTCATTTGCAGGGTTTGCTTCAAGAAAAGTGAGAACATAAGCTTTTTGAGTTCCCCCTAAGGACTAAAGAAAAGGAAGGAATGGAACAAGGAACTCCCGATCAAGAGGAAGAGGAAGTGGGGGAAACCCTGAGGGCATTTGCCGGAACTTGCAGAAGGGTTCTTTATATTGATCGTGGGAATTTTTCCTTCAGCTTTCAAAGAGTTGCAATAATAGCTGAAAAAGTTTGCTAGATGAAGAATCTCAAAATATTTCTTGCAAATAGGAAGCTCGGGAAGAGTCCTTTCCATCTGGTGGCACATTTGGGAGCAGGCCTCAGTCAAAAAGTGGTAATGCCTTTCTTCCTCTTCATTCAAAGGAGTTGCTTCTGTTGTCCCAGTGATTTCAAATCCTCCATCGAAAGACAAGTGCTTTCCATCTTTATAAATTCCCTTTTGGTTGAATACCAATTGGTACGAGATTATAAAGGGGTCCTGATAGGTTCCTTCAAAGAATGAGTTTGCTCGAGGAAAATTTCATGTCAATGCAGCCGAGTCATTTTGGAGCTTTGCGAAAAGAAGGCTTGCCAAATTTAATGGTATAACGGATGAGTAAGTTCTTGCTTCATTTGAAGGAGTGTGAATTTAGGTTCGATAACAGGCATGAAAATTTAGAGAAAAAAGCTCTAGAAATTATGAAAAAATCAAGAATTTGCTAATCTCTAGCCTAGAAGAATAGGTATTATGAACGTAGAAAAAAAACGGATCTTAGAAAATCAAAAGCGAACCAAGTATTGGAAACATTGGGGACCGTTTCTTGCTGAAAGACAATGGGGAACCGTTCGCGAAGATTATAGCTCAGATGAAAAAACTTGGGATTATTTCCCCTATGAACTGGCGCTGGAAAGAGCCTATCGGTGGGGTGAAGATGGAATTGCAGGGATCTGTGATAGTCATGCACGCCTTTGTTTTGCTTTAAGTTTTTGGAACGAAGAAGATCCTTTTATAAAAGAGAGAATCTTTGGTCTTTCCAATCCAGAAGGAAATCATGGCGAAGATGTCAAAGAGTATTACTATTATCTCGATAATACCCCAACGCACACCTACATGAAATATCTCTATAAATATCCTCAAGCGGCATTTCCTTATGATGGACTTCGAAAGGTCAACGCAAAACGGAGCCAAGAGGAAGAGGAATATGACTTGATTGACACGGGGATTTTTGATCATGATCGTTACTATGATGTTTTTGTTGAATATGGAAAGAAAAGTCCTGAGGATATTGCGATCCGCGTAACGATTCATAATAGAGGAAATGAAGAACGAACGCTCCATCTTCTTCCCACATTTTGGGCACGCAATCTCTGGTTTAAAGACGAAGTCGAAAAACCAGAGTTTTCAGCAGTCAATGATGGGAGAGCCATTAAAGTGGAGCATTATCAACTAGGGACCTGGTATCTACATGGAGACGAGGGAGGAGAGCTTTTTTTTACTGAAAATGAAACAAAAGGGAAGGGATCTTACGCAAAAGATGGGATCAATGAATATCTTGTTCATGGAAAAAAAGAAGCGATCAATCCTGAGCAAAAAGGGACAAAGAGTGCTTTTCACTACACCCTTAAAATTCCTCCCAATGAAAAAAAAGAAATTCACCTTCGTTTAGCAAAAGATGATGATACTTCTTTAAAAGATGTCGGAAAAATTCTCAAAGCGCGCTATCGTGAAGCTGAAGAGTTTTATGGAGAGATTCTCCCTTCTGATTTGACTGAAGATCATCGAATGATTGCCAGGCAAGCTTATGCTGGTCTTTTGTGGAACAAAATGTACTATAACTTGGTCATTCCAGAATGGCTTAAAGGGGATGAAGGATTTAACCCACCTCTTCCCCCTCGTGATCCCTGCAAAACTCGAAATAGCGATTGGCTTCACCTTTATTCCGATGATATCGTTTCAACACCTGATAAGTGGGAATTCAACATGGTTTTTTCATGGGATACTGCTTTCCATGCTCTTCCTCTTGCCACTCTTGATGCAGATTATGCAAAACATCATCTGACTCTTCTGACACAAGAGTGGTATATGCATCCTAATGGGATGCTTCCTGCCTATGAATGGAACTTTAATGATGTCAATCCCCCTGTTCACGCATGGGCAACCTGGCGTGTTTTTAAAATTGATGAAAGGGTCAATGGCTCTCAAGACCGTATCTTTTTAGAAAAAGTTTTTCAAAAGCTTTTATTGAACTTCACTTGGTGGGTGAATCGAAAAGATAATGCAGGAAAGAATATTTTTCAGGGAGGGTTTTTAGGGCTCGATAATATTAGTGTTTTCAATCGAAGCTCTGAACTTCCAGCAGGATCAATCCTTTATCAGTCTGATGCTACGAGTTGGATGGGGATGTTTACTCTCAATATGCTTACCATTGCTTTTGAGCTTGCTCAAGGAGATCGTGCCTATGAGAATATAGCGAATAAGTTTTATAACCATTTCCTTTTGATTGCCGATGCGATCAATCACGAAGAGCTTCATTCCAAACCGTTATGGAATGAAGGGGATGGTTTTTATTATGATGTCTTAAAGAGAGATGATGGAACTGAGTACCCTTTGAAAGTGCGTTCTCTTGTGGGACTCATGCCTCTTATTGCCGTTTCAACAATCGAACCAGAAATCCTTGATAAACTTCATGTCTTTAAACGAAAGATGGACTGGTTTCTAAATAATCGACACGATCTTTGCGAGAAAGTTGCTTGTATGAAAACACCGGGGCAAAAAGACCGGCGTATCCTTTCAATTGTTGATCGAGAAAAACTCACGAAACTTCTTAAGATGATGCTTGATGAAGAGGAGTTCTTAAGCCCTTACGGAATTCGTTCTATTTCAAAATATCATAAAGAACATCCCTTTAAACTTGAGATCGAAGGGAAAGCATTTTGTGTTGACTACGAACCTGGAGAGTCTAGAAGCGATCTCTTCGGGGGAAACTCGAATTGGAGAGGGCCAATTTGGTTTCCGATCAATATTCTTTTGATTGAAGCTCTTCAAAAGTATCACCATTACTATGGGGATGCATTGAAAGTTGAATTTCCAACAGATTCAGGAAATGAAATGAACCTTTGGGATGTTGCCGCAGAACTTTCTAAACGACTTGTCAAAATCTTTGAAAAGAATGAGAAAGGGGAGCGTCCGGTTTTTGGAGAGCATCCCAAGTTCCAATCCGATCCTCATTTTCAAGATTACATTTTATTCCATGAGTATTTTCATGGATGTTCTGGTCAAGGGCTCGGTGCGAACCATCAAATGGGATGGACCGCAGCCGTTGCCAAGTTGATCAAACAACTTGGTGACTACGGTCACATTTAAGAAAGCTATCTACTTTGTAGCTTTAATTCTTTAAGATACCTTTAGTAAGAGCACCACCAATGGAAATAGGTAATAGCTAATTTACGTGTTCAAATGCAAAGTATATTTTTTTCAGAAAATCTTCAGAAGGAAATATCGTTTATCGATCGATGACAAGAAGAAAGAAAAATACCATGAGGCTAATAAAGTGGACAAAATATAAAATTGACGAAGAAAAAGAAATAGTGATCCTTATTAATTAAATGCTTCAGATGATGGGGCGTTCCAGATCAGGGGGTCGCTGATATTGGAAAAGTCGATATAAAAACAGTCTGGTTGTTTCAAGTAGGCCAAGGCCTCCAACATGGAGGCGTAAGAGAAGATGTTTGCTCGAAGCTAAAAAGAGGGACGGTAGTAGACATTTACAATTGGGTGTAGCTTCATAATAGCTTAAAAAATCGAGTGCCAGCAGAGATTGAAAGGTTAACAGATAGAGCGCTGAGCTACAAAGATTATATCTCGCTCAAAATGCACCCAGACACCCAGAAAAACCCCTACTTACGAAAGGGATAAAAAGAGGAGGTTTGAAAAAGGGAAGATTTTAAAGTTTCCGAAGTTAAAGGAGCTATATAATGAGGTTCCAAGTGGGGAAATAGCATGTTAACAAACTCCACTTCTACCCAATTTGATCAATAAGATTGCCATTACATCAGCACATCAGACAGACGCAACAGGATTGAAACATATCTGTCCCACTCAGGGAGCAGTCTATGGAGATAAAGGAATATTGCACATTGCCAGCTCAGGAAACCACTCAAGAAAGAGGGTATCACTTAGCTAACCATTAAAAATAACAATATGAAGGGAAAAGATCAAAATAAGACTCATTGGTACAGCTCATTAAAGGGTACTTTGAGTGCCTAGTCTTCTCTGAGTGTATATTTCACGAACTTTGTAGACTAGACATTGAGTTAAGCCTTAAGAATTCTTTTTTCCAATAATAGTGATCAAGAAGTCTTTCTGTTTGATAGCCTAAGATTAGATGGGCAATATAAAGTGCTTCGACAGAAGCAAGGCCTCTTTTAGGATCAATACAATCCGTTTGTTTTCGAGGATAGGCTGTTTTAATTTCAGGAGGAAGGTTTCGTCGGATCCATTTTTCAGAGTGAGGAAGTTGCCTTGATATCACTGCGGCATATTTCCAGGTTCCATCAATAAGAAAAAGGGAATGTCCACGATCTTCTTTTGATAGGGGAGGAGCATCAAGATCTAGGAGGATTCCATTTTCTAAAAAGGGAATGGGGTCGATAGGATAAGTAAGAAAGTGGAGGTCCTCTCGTGATTCAAGACCATGGAGGCTACATTTTTTCACATTTTCCTTTCGGTGGCGGAGAATAGTTGTAGGTGGAAAAATATTCATTTTATACAACTATTTTAACTCTAGGATTCGAAAAAGGCAAGGGTATCTATGAACCTATCCGCAAAGTCTATTATTTCCCATTCCCTATCTTTTCTGCATCTTTTCCCTGTCCATTTTGAACCTTTGTCTATTGGATAATAGGATCAAAATGGATAGAAAAAATCTCCTAGAAAATATTGGAAAATGAAAAACAATTTACGGATAGCTTCATGAAGTGTTATATCCCTTTTATTTTACAAAAGATTATTCTAAAGGAAAGGAGGGTTTATCAGAGGGACATAATCCTTCCTATGGCTCTTGTTTTTATGGGCTCTGATTGGTCTGAGTTTTCACAAGCGTTGATGACTGAAGTTTTAATGATGGGGAAATCTCTATGTGACCTAGGACACTTGAGGTAGTCGGTTACATTTTACGTAGGCGCTGGATTCTGATTTCAAGGGGAGGATGCGTTGCAAATAACCTTAAGAATCCTCTCTTTCTAGAAGGTGAAATCATTAAGGCATTGAGTGTATTTTTGGTGTTAGAAGGTGGGATGGTATTTAATCGAAGCCTTTCTAAAGCAGCAATCATATGTTTTTTGCGCGTGAGGATCGCTCCTCCGCGGTCCGCTCGGAATTCTCTCCATCTTGAAAAGGCACAAACCACCATCGATCCTAGGATCATAAAGAGGACTTCAAAAAGCATTGTAAAGAGATAATAGCTCATGTAAGAAGAGCGGTGGTTGTTAGATCGCCCCATTGTTGTTACGGCATAAGCTAAAACACGTGCTAAGAACATCACAAAGGCGTTGACAACTCCTTGAATTAAGGTCATCGTCACCATATCACCGTTGGAAATATGAGAGATTTCATGTGCAAGCACTGCTTCCAGTTCATGTTTTTCGATTTTGGCAATAAGACCTGTTGAAACCGCAACAAGAGAACGCCGTTTTGTTGGACCTGTTGCAAAGGCATTCATTTGTGGAGAATCAAAGATTCCAACTTCTGGAATATCTGGAAGATTTCCGTCTCGAGCTAGGCGTGCCACCATATGATAGAGGTCTGCTTGAGGTCCGCTAGGGGTAATCAATTGAATGCGCATCATCCACTTTGCCATTTTTCGAGAAAGGGCTAGAGAAATCAAAGCACCAACCATTCCCCAAATCAAACAGAAAATCAAAAGTGCTTGTAAATCGAGACCATGAGAAGTGAGATAGGACTTCACATTTAAAAGAGATAAAACAGCAGAAATCGTTAAAATAACTAAGCAGTTAACAGCAAGAAAAAGAAAAATCCGTTTGAACATTTTGACCTCCTCAATTATTCTCAATAATATCATTGCTTAATCATTTTTATCTACCTCTATAATCAAAAGAATATTTTAATTAATAAAGTTTTCAACTTTGATTGCACATAAATAGGTTATGTGCAAAAAGTACATCATTCATTTGATTAAGAACCCATTGGTTAAAATGTCAAAAGTAGTTAACCCGAATTTTGGAATTGGAAATATCTCCAAATTAAAAGAAGCCCTCTCGAGTGAGGAGCTCTCTTTTGTATTAATTACCTGTTCAAAGCCTTCGAAAGAAGGAAAGATGAACGTTGAAATGGATTATGAGGGAGATCGAGACTTAATCGCTTACCTCATGAAAAGTGCAGAAAGCTATTTTGTTTAAATTTCAGTCTTTTGTACCCTAATCTCACTGCGAGTACAAAGGATAAATGATGCTAGATGAATATATGATCTGGTTTGATAAGAACCAGAAGGAGCTCTTAGAAGACTTTTTTACGTTTCTTAGATTTCCTAGTGTCAGTACAGATCCTGCCCATAAAAAGGACCTCCTTGCCTGCAAAGATTGGCTCTTCACTTACATGAAGTCTATTGGACTTGAAGCAGAAGTCTGGGAAACTTCAGGGTATCCCACTGTTTTCGGAAGTTACGAGCAAGGTGAAGGTCCGACTCTTCTTTTTTATGGTCACTATGATGTGCAACCTGATGCTCCTTTAGAAGGGTGGAAAAGCCTTCCTTTTAAACCTGAAGTTCGCGATCATGTTGTTTATGCAAGAGGTGCAATCGATAATAAAGGACAAGGTTTTTATACTCTTGCGGGGATCCATGCCTTTCTTGCATGTGCCAAAGAGAAAAACATCAATATTAAAGTGTTAATCGAAGGTGAAGAAGAGGTTGGTAGTCCTGGTCTCGAGGGAATTTTAGATGAGAAAAGAAAAAAGCTAGAAGCTGATCATGTCTTTATTGTCGATTTAGATATGTATGCAAAAGGGATTCCTGCTGTGACTTTAGGAATCCGCGGGGTCACAAACATCAATGTCACCGTTAAAAATAGCAATACCGACCTCCATTCTGGTGTATATGGGGGAATTGTTTTAAATCCCGCACGGGCACTCGTAACCGCTTTAGGAAAGATGTGGGATGAAGAAGGCAAAGTCTGTGTTCCAGGTTTTTATGCAGGGGTCAAAACTCTATCGAAAGAAGAGTATGATGTTTTTGATTGGGAAGCTGATCCCGAGGAACATGCTGCTCCATTTGATGTGAAGGTATTTAAAGGCGAGGGAGATTTTTCCCTTCTTGAATCAAATTGGATTCGACCTACTTTAGAAATTAATGGAATGGAGAGTGGTTACACAGGAGAAGGTGTTAAAACAATCATCCCTTCAAAAGCAATCGCTAAACTTTCTTGCCGTCTTGTTCCCAATCAAGACCCTCAGCATGTGATAAGTTCTATTGAGGATTTTTTGAAAAAAAATCTCCCAGAAAATATAGAGGTAAGTTTAGAAAAAGGACATGGAACCCCTGGGTTTATGACACCACCCAATTCTGAAACGGTTAAAAAGACCTTAAAGGCCTATGAAGAAGTCTATCATACTAAATGTCGCCGCCAACTTTGTGGAGCAACCATTCCAATTGCAGGAATGCTTTCTAAAGTTTGCCGGGGAGAATTAGTGATGATCGGAGTGGGCCTTGGAACAGATAATATGCATGCTCCTAATGAATGTTTTGGTCTAGATCGTTTTAAGGAGGGTTTTTTATCGATCATACAAATCTTAGAAATATTCTCGAGCGGAGGATCTGATGGCTCGAATGAATGATATCCTTAAGAAGTGGGCAGACTTTTCAGCATCTGAAACAAAACCTCTTTTCTGGATGCTTCTGGGTCCTCTTTTGGTGATGCTTACATTGATTGTTGCGATTCCAAATTTTTCAAACCCTTATCTTCCTTTAATAACAGTGATGGGCTTCGTTCTTTCTTGGTGCTATCGAGTCAGTGGTTTTTCTCTTACCCTGATATTCTTTGTTTTCTATTTTGCTTTTCACTACTTTTTTGGTCACCATGATGCCTTTTTATGGAAGATGGGTTGGGGGTGCTCACTTGTCTTGGGATTAACAATCGCCTTTCTATCGATGGAAGAGTTAAAGGGTTATTACGCAAAGGAAAAAGGAGGAAAAGAAAAAGCTCTAAAGGAACTCCAAATCTCACTTCATAGCTTTGAGGAAAAGACAGCAACGGAAAAGCGCGTTTTAGAAAACGAAATCGATAAGTTAAAAGAAGAGCTTTCCTCTTCTCGAGAAGAAATAGAAGTTCTTTTAAGCCTTGTCGATGCAAGTCAAATTGAATCGGATAAGTTTTATAAACAAAGTGAAACCCTTTCAATAGACTCTATTGAGTTGCAGCGAGAGTTAGAAGCCTTAAAAGTAGATCTAGAGCAGACTAGGGAAAAATTCACGAACTTTGTAATCAAGCACCAGAAAGTCTCTAAAATTGCTGGGCAAAGGCTCAAAGAATTAAATGCTCTTCGCGTAGATCTCTATCAGTCACGTCTCCTTACTAAAGGGTATCAAAAGCAAATTGAAAGAGCGCGTGCCTATTTCAAAGCTAAACAAAAAGAGCAAAAAGCGACACCTATTAAAGAAACTCCTATAATTCCTAAAGAAAATGAAGGGAACCTTGTTTTGAAAATGCTTGAAAAAGATAAGGTGATGATTAAAAAGATCTATGATCAAACATTAAAAGATTATCAAAAGCTCAAAACAGCATTTGATGAGGGGAATCTAAAGCTTCAGAAAGCGGCAGATGAGGCGCTTAGCATTGAAGTGAATCGTCTAGATGTTCAAGTAAAAGAAAAGAAACAAAAGCTCGAACAGACCAAATCAGAGCTAATTGGCATCGAAAGAGAAATCTTTATCATCAAGAAAGGTCTCCAAGAAAAAGGATCCTTCGCCCACTAGGGAAGGGTGAGGATTTCGTAACTCTCATCGGTAATGAGGAGGGTATGTTCCCATTGAGCGCTTGGCTTACCATCAAGAGTACGGGCGGTCCAATGATCGTTGGGATCTATTTTTCCTTCTCGTGCGCCTGCATTGATCATCGGCTCGATCGTAAAAGTCATCCCTGCAACAAGGGATATATCAATATTATTATAGTTATGAGGGATTTGCGGGGCTTCATGGAAGTCAACACCAACACCATGAGCAACAAACTGATTCACGACTGAACACCCCTCACTTGTCGCACAATCTTCTATCACTCGTCCAATTTCTGAAAGAAGGATTCCAGGCTTGAGAATTCTAATAGCACGCATCAGACATTCATAGGAAACATCGACAACTTTTTGTTTTTCTTCAGTTATTTCCCCTATAGTCACCATGGCACTGCAGTCCCCATAATATCCATTGAGAATTGAAGTGACATCGATATTCATGATGTCGCCATTCACAAGAGGTCTTTCATTGGGAATTCCATGACAGATCACCTCATTAAGGGAGGTGCAGATTACCTTGGGAAATGGAGGGTGGCCATATCCTAAAGGAGCAGGAGTAGCACCAACTTCTTTATGAAGTACCATGGCATAGTCATCAAGTTCTTGAGTCGTGACTCCTTCCTTTGCTTTTGCGCAAACTTTTTTCAAAATCGTTGCTGCAAGTTTTCCAGCTGCACGAATTCTCTCAATTTGCTCGGGAGTTTTTAAGACGATTTGATACTTCTTAAAGTATTCCTCTTTCATCCTTTGAAAACTTTGAGGAGCAAAGAAAGGGTGGTGGCATTTTTTCCACTTTTTTCCGTTTCCACACCAACAGAGATCATTTCTTGCAATCATAGCTGTTCCTATTTTGAGAAAGAATTATAGTGAAAAAAGCCCTCTATGTCTAGCTGTAATAGACTTTCTTTAGAGTGAGGCCATGTGCAGGTGCGGTGATGCCTGCAAGTGTGCGATCTTTCTTTACTAAGAGATTTTTCACTTCATCTAATGAAAGCTTCCCCATTCCTAGATAAACAAGGGTCCCCACAAGGTTTCGCACCATTTTGTAAAGGAAGCGATTTCCTTCGATTTCAAAACGGAGATAAGATCCATCTTCAATGATATCAAGGCGTGTCAAAGTGCAAAACATATCTTTTCGCTTAGAGTCAATTGCATTGGAAAATGCTTTAAAGTCGTGTGTACCAATAAAGAAATCAGTCCCTTCTTTCATGCAGTCAATATCAAGGGGAGAAAGAAGGTGCCATGAAAAATAGCGACGGAAAGGAGATTGAACGGGGGTTATGCAGAGGGAGTAATGATATTCTTTTCCTTTGGCATCAAGTGTCGGATGGAAGGTTTTTGAAGCCTCTTCTATCGTTAAAATACGTATTGCTTTGGGAAGCATTTGGTTTAGGCTGATTTTTAAACGACTGATATCAAGCGATTTTTCAACAATAAAGTTGACAACCTGATTTTCAGCATGGACACCACGATCAGTCCTTGAAGCGGCTTGTAACCGAATAGGATGTTGATAGATCGTTTCAAGTGTTTTTCGCAGGGTTTTTTCAATCGTATCACCATCTATGGATTCCTGCCATCCCAAGAAGTCTGTTCCATCATAAGAGAGAATTGTTTTAATATTCATGGAAAAAGGATAACATAGAGGTTATTTCTGAAGGAATAAAGAGACACCCTCAAGAAACATTTGAACAGATATCAAAGTAAGGAGGAGTCCCATGAGTCTTTCACAGGCAACGATTCCTCGTATTCCTAAAATCTTTTTTAGAGAAGGGGCGCTAAGTAAAATGATCGTAGAAGCTGCCCATGCAATGCAAATAGCTCCAATCAGTATTTCTACCTGCTGTTGATGAGAATAGATCATGGCAGCAGCAAGAACAGAAGGGCCTGCAACGAGAGGAATCGCTAGGGGAACAATAAAAGGTTCGCCTCTACCTGGGCTTTCGTGAGCTCCCTCTTTTCCATTTGGAAAGATCATTTTTAAGGCAATGACAAACAGGATAATTCCTCCTGATATTAAGATGGTTTCTTGTCCCACACTTAAAATATCAAGTAGATACTCTCCAACAACGGTAAATAGGATGATGACAAAAAGAGCGATGAGGAGTTCTCGAATGATAACCTTTTGCTGGCGTTTTGCCTTTACATCTTTTAGAACTGCTAAATAGATGGGGATATTTCCAATAGGATCCATCAGCAAAAATAAAGAAAAGGAAATGGCAAAAAGAGAAGTACTGCTCATAGCTTTCTATGTAGTGCTTTCAATTTAAAATTTCATTCGCTATTTTAATCTTCGCTTTCAACAGCCACTTGTGGCTGCCTTCGAGCTCGAGATTTTAATGCTAATCAAAATAGCTTCGTTATCTATGAAGATTTAAATAGAAGACGTTGTAAATGAATTCGAGTGTATTGTCAAGTAATCTTTGCTTATACACATATCGATTTTGCTATCTTCACCTGCGACAACTTCATAGACGCTTAACGT
>JAUHQH010000099.1 GCA_030408485.1 Candidatus Neptunichlamydia sp.
CTATTACATCTGTCTCGGTAAACCTCAAAAAGCCGCATATTATGAAGGGATGATTCAAAAAGAATTTTCAAAATATGAAATTCCTCTTAACTTTATCTAGGGAATCGGGCACTCTGCAGAGTTACGATGTGATTTAACCAAGGAATTATTTTGAAAAAAAATAAAATAGAATGGACTGTTTCAATATATATTATTGGATACCACTTAGCACTTCTGATCGGCCTCCCCTTTTACTTTTACCATTTCTCTCCAAAGGGCTCCCTCTTCATCGCTGCTGCTATCATTCTTTACATTTCAGGCCTTGCAATTACCGTTGGTTATCACCGCCTTTACTCCCATTCAACATTCAAAACGAATAAGTATGTCGAAGCGGTTATTCTCTTTTTTGGCTCAATGGCTACTCAAGGTAGCGCTTTGGAATGGTCTTGCGACCACAGGAGACATCATGCTTTTGTCGACACGGACCGCGATCCTTACTCCATTAAGAAGGGATTCATGCATGCCCACATGTTTTGGCTCTTTCGAAAGACAGAACCCCTTGATCAAAAAGTCGTTGCTGATCTCTACCGCAATAAGTTTCTCCGATTCCAGCATAAGTATTATGCCTTTCTCATGGTCCTAACAAATGTCATGGTGACTCTTTTTGTCGGCTACATTTTAGATGACTATTTAGGGGCTCTTGTGATCACTTGGGGGATCCGTCTCTTCTTTCTTCATCACTTTTCATGGTTTATTAACTCCATCGCTCACACATGGGGATCTCAATCTTTTAGTCAAGAACATACCGCCGTTGATAATTATCTCATTTCCTTAGTCACGTTTGGAGAAGGGTATCATAACTACCACCACACTTTTGCAAATGATTATCGCAATGGGATTAAATGGTATCATTTTGATCCCTCTAAATGGGTGATCTGGACTCTTAATAAACTTCATCTTGCAACAGGTCTTAGACGCATCAGCTCCTATCGCATTAAAGAGCGAATGGTTATCGAAACAAAAGAGGAACTGATTGCTAAGCTTAAAACACTCTGGTTTGATAACAAAAAATCTTTAGAGCAAAGAGTTGAAAACTTAACCGATGACCTTCTAAGCAAGCTTTCTGAAATGAAAGCCCTTGCAATGGAGTATAATACCTCGAAAAAAGAAGGCCTTTGTAAAAGTCAACTGAAATCTCTAAAAAATAAGTTAAAAGTTCTCGAAAAAAATCTTCATGCTGAGTGGGAATCCTGGCAGAAGTTTGCCAAAGCCGTCATTCGCCATGAAGCAGCATAAAAATGAGTAGATTTCTCAAAGACATTCGAGTACACTTGTTCTCTTAATAATGACTGAAGAAGAACTACCAAAAGCCTATAATCCTGACCTTGTTGAACAGAAGTGGTATGATTTCTGGGAACGTAAAGGTTTTTTTCATGCTGATCCTCTGTCGGATCGCACTCCCTATTGTATCGTCATGCCTCCACCCAACGTCACGGGTGTTCTCCACATGGGACATGCTCTTGTCAGCACCTTGCAAGATGTTTTGATCCGATGGAAACGAATGGAAGGCGAGGAAGTTCTCTGGGTCCCAGGTCTCGATCATGCTGGCATTTCAACACAAACCGTTGTCGAAAAAGACTTGATTGCAAAGCATGGAAAGCGTCGTGCTGACTATGGAAGAGAAGAGTTTCTTGAGTACGTCTGGAAATGGAAAGAAAAATCTGAAAATCGCATCATCGACCAATTGAAGAAAGTTGGATGCTCCTGTGATTGGACGCGCAAGCGCTTCACAATGGATCAAGACGCCAATTTAGCCGTGCGAACTCTCTTTAAAAAGATGTTCGATGAAGGGTTGATCTACCGTGGCGACTATTTAGTGAATTGGGATCCTGTCACTCAAACTGCCCTTGCTGATGATGAAGTCGAATATGAGGAAAAAGAGACAAAACTTTGGCACTTCCAATACCCTTTAGAAGAGGGAGAAGACCATTTAACAATAGCAACAACAAGACCTGAAACAATGCTAGGAGATGTTGCTGTTGCTGTTTCTCCTAAAGATCCCCGATATAAAGCTCTTATTGGAAAAAATGTCATTCTGCCCATTGTCAACCGGACACTTCCAATCGTTGCGGACACCTATGTCAACCCTGAATTTGGAACAGGAGTCGTTAAAATCACTCCTGCTCACGATCCCAATGATTGGGAGCTTGGTAAAAGACATGACCTTCCTCTTATCAATATTCTAAATGTTGATGGGACTCTGAATGAAAATGGTTTAGAGTTTGAAGGGCTCACAATGGAAGAAGCCCGTCTCCGCATTGTAAAACGGATGGAAGAGCTAGGCCATCTAGATAAAATTCAACCCTATACACATCGAGTCGGCGTTTCTTATCGATCAAAAGCAATCATTGAGCCCTATCTTTCAAGGCAATGGTTCATTCGAATGGAACACTTTAAGAAAAAGCTGATCAATGTGGTTAAAAAAAACAAAGTAACAATTATTCCTAAGCATTGGAAAAACACCTACTTTCACTGGATTGAAAACCTCCGCGATTGGTGCATTTCTAGACAGCTTTGGTGGGGACACCGCATCCCAATTTGGTACCATGAATCGGGAAAGATCATCTGTTTTGAAGGAGAGGGGAATCCGCCTGAAGTTGAAAAAGATCCTAGTGGATGGACTCAAGATCCAGACGTGTTAGATACCTGGTTCTCTTCATCGCTCTGGCCCTTTAGTTCTCTAGGTTGGCCCTCCAAAACAAATGAACTCAAAAAGTTTTATCCTAACTCTGTTCTCGTAACCGGACATGATATCTTATTTTTCTGGGTAGCTCGAATGATTATGATGGGAGAGTATGTAACCGGAGAAGTCCCATTCCCCGAAACTTCTCTTCAAGGTCTTATTTTTGGAAAGTCCTATTGGAAGGAAAACGAGGACGGAAGCAGTACTTATGTTTCTCATGAAGAAGAAGGAAAAGATATTCACTCAAAATGGGAGAAGATGTCGAAATCAAAAGGAAATGTCATTGACCCTATAGAGATCATCAATACTTTTGGGGCTGATGCCATGCGAATGGCTCTGTCTGCAAGCGCAGCACATAGCCCTCAAATCGACCTTGATAGACGCCGCTTTGAAGAGTTTAAGAATTTTACCAACAAGATATGGAATGGTTCTCGCTTTGTCCTTATGAATCTCACCATCACATCAGAAGAACTCATGGAAGGACTGGGTGAATTAGGCCTTGATGATCGATGGATCCTATCGGTGCTTAATCGAACAATCAACGAGATGGGAAGCCATTTAAAAGGCTACCATTTTGACCGTGCTGCGATGAAAGGTTATATTTTCTTCTGGGATGAGTTCTGCGCCTACTATGTTGAGATGGCAAAACCTACCCTCTTTCGTAAAGGTGGTGATAGTAAAAACAAACAAAAGGTTCTGACAATTGTCCTCCTTGCTGCAATTCGCCTAATGCACCCAATTGCTCCATTCATTACTGAAGAAATCTTCCACTTACTCAAGGAAAAATTTCTTGGGCTTAAACCCTCTAACCCCGACCCCTACACTCAAGAAGCTATTAAAGCCCTTCTCTCTCCTGCTTGTGTTGTTTCGCCTTACCCAAAAGTTATCCGAAAAGAAGATATCTCGCCTGAGACAGAAGAAACCTTTGCTTTTGTGAATGAAGTTGTCTATGCAATCCGAAATATTCGGGCTGAAATGAAACTTCCTCCATCAACAGCAACAGATATCATCATTGAAGGAAAAACAACTCTTATAGAAAAGCACCAAGAAATCATTCTTTCTCTAGTACGAATAAAAGATCTTATTTTCAATCCTAAAGAATCCCCGAAAGGATTTACCTCATCTGCTTCAATAAAAGATCTTAAGATTATTATCCCTCTTCCCGAAGAGTTTCAAGAAAGGGAAAAAGAGCGCCTTGCTAAGGAAAAAGAAAAACTGGAAAAGCAATTTATCTCTCTCAAAAATCAGCTGAATAATCCGAACTTTGTTGAACGAGCTCCTAAAGAACTTGTAGAAAAGACAAAAGCTCAACTTGAAGAGGTTGAGAAAAAACTAGTTGATCTCTAAAGAATAAACGACAGCATCCCTTCCCTTATAAATCGTCTTAACTTCCTTTTGTAATCCATTTTTCTCAGCGACGCGAATGGGACTGTTTAGAAGTAAAGAGATTTAGAGACTTACCGATCACAAAAGTTTTGGGTTTATAAAAAATAGGTGTTTTTGAAAGGTCTCGAGATCATCCCTTTTCCAAATCGATACACCCCCTGGGGAGAGAAATCGCTTGTTTTCTGAGCTCATTTGACACGCGCACAGTTGTTGATTAAGCTGGTTTCTCTATAGCAAAAGGCCATCACACCCTCCTCAATAAACGGTTCTAGGTATTTTCCTGTAAGGGATGAGGGGTATTTAGAGAGCTCTTCAGGGGTTCCTGTAGCGACGATTTCTCCTCCGTGGTCGCCTGCTCCAGGGCCGAGGTCAATGAGATGGTCGGCAGCTGCAAGGATATCGAGGTTGTGCTCAATAATAATGACGGTATTCCCTTTATCGACAAGAGTATTAAAGATGGGGAGGAGTTTTGCGATATCTTCAGGATGGAGTCCAATGGTGGGTTCATCAAAGAGGTAGAGAGTTTTTCCTGTGCCCCGTTTAGAAAGTTCCCGAGTCAAGCGAATCCGTCCCGCTTCACCACCAGATAGAGACTGGATTTCTTGTCCGAGAGTTAGATAGCCGAGCCCAACAGAGATCAAGGTATTGAGAATGTTTTGCAGTTTAGGAATCGGAGGAAGGAAAGTTGTGGCTTCTTCAGCGGTTAGGTTTAAGAGTTGTCCCAGGTTTTTACCTTTGTAGGTGACTTTTAAGCTAAGGGGTTTCAAACGGTTTCCATTGCAAGCATCACATTTAACCCGCAGTGAAGGGAGGAATTGGAGGCGGATTGTTTTGAATCCGAGACCCCAACAACCCATGCACATTCCTTTGAGATGGTTATAACTAAAGTGTTTTGGCTTGAGGCCAAGTGCGGCAGCTTCTGGAAGTGAGGTAAAGAAGTGGCGCAATGGAGCATTAATTTCGGTATAGGTGCTGACATCCGCACGGATTGTTGTTCCAATCGGCTTTTGATCGATTACGATGAGTTTATTAAAGGCAGAAAGACCTTTGATGGTTGCGTCATCGAGAGCGATTTCATCCGCATCGGAGCGAGCAGCGAGATGGGATTGCACCCCTTGTTTGAGAAGATCATAGATGAGTGTGGATTTTCCGGATCCAGAAACTCCTGTGACGCACGTAAGGGTTTTGGTGGGGATTTTAGCGGTAATGTTTTTTAGGTTATGTTTTTTTGCTTTTTCAATAGTTAGGAATCCTTTCGAAGAACGTCGTTTTTGAGGAATGGGAAGCTTTTTCTTTCCGCTGAGATAAGCTCCTGTAAGGGAGTTTTTGTTTTTCTTAATTTGGGAGAGGACTCCTTGTGCAGTGAGCTTCCCACCTAAATGTCCCGCTTTGGGTCCAAAGTCAAAGAAGTAATCGGCAATTTGAAGGGTGAGCGGATCATGTTCTACCATCAATAGGGTATTACCTAAATCGCGGAGATGTTTAAGAGCTTCATTCAGTCTTTCATTATTATGAGGATGGAGACCAATGGTAGGTTCATCCAAAACATAAAGACATCCTGTTAGACCACTTCCGAGTTGTCGTGCGAGATGAATCCGTTGCGTTTCCCCTCCGCTTAATGTAGGGGCACTGCGAGAAAGAGAGAGGTATTCAAGACCAATATTGTTTAAAAAGCTGAGTCGGTTGAGCAATTGATCGTAAATGTCTTTTAGGTGTTTTTTAGAGGGAAGGTTTTTAGCAAATGCTAGAGCATCTGAAAAGGGAAGGTTACAAAATTCTCCAATGGTTTTCCCTTGGAGTTTGACGCCACGTGCTAAGGGGTTTAACCGATCTCCTTGGCAGCTGATGCAAGGAGAGGTTTCCAGAAGATGTTGAATGGTTTCTCGCTGTTGTTTCTTTCCTGTTTTTGCAATTTTTGAAAAGGTTTGGTTAATTCCGATCCAGGTCAGTTCCATTCCATCAAATTTAAAGGGAGTTTTCGAACCATTGAGGATGCGTTGAAGTTGTTTGACGGGGAGTTGGTAGAGAGGAGTATTGGGATCGATGTCTTCTGCTTCTAAAAAGGCAAGGAAAATGACCTCAGCAGTTTCAGTGGCTTCTTCTTTCCAGAGTTTAGAGATGAGGATATATGGGGAAAGGGTCATAATTTTCTGGTAGTGCAACATATTAGCACCCCATTGGAATCCGAGCCCTAAACAATCAGGGCACATCCCTTCTTCCGCATTGAAGGAAAAGGTGTGGGGCGTTAGCGGAGGATAGGTTTTTCCTGTACTGGGAACGGCAAAGGCGAGGTTAAAGAGGAGGTCTTTATCGGGGGTAGCGACTGTGAAAGGTTCTTTAGTGATGAGGGTCGCTTGTTCAATAGCTTCGAAAAGGCGTTTTTCAATTCCGGGGCGAATGGCTAAGCGATCCACGACAAGAAAAATGACATTTTTTCGATTAGGGTTAAAGGGGATCTCATCATCGAGTTCATAATACTCTCCATTGAGACGTACTCGAATAAATCCTTGCTGCATGAGCGCTTCTTTAACCTCTTCGATCGATTGCCCTCGTCCGATTTTAATAGGGGTCAAAATATGGAGACGGGTTTTTTCGGGAAGCTCCATTAAGTGGCAGGCAACATATTCTTTACTAATCGATTCAATTTTTTCGCCAGTTTCAGGACAATAAGCGATTCCGCTATGAGCATAAAGGAGACGGAGGAAATCATAGATTTCTGTCATAGTTCCAATGGTTGAGCGGGGATTACCGGCATGATGCTTTTGCTCGATCGCAATAGCTGGAGAAAGGCCATCGATTTCTTCCACTTTTGGCCTCGACATTTGTTTGACAAACTGACGGGCATAAGAAGAGAGACATTCGATGTAGCGTCGCTGCCCTTCGGCATAAATGGTATCAAAAGCAAAAGAGCTTTTTCCTGATCCAGAGGGACCGCTGCAAACAGAGATCTTTCCTCGAGGGATTTCAAGGTCGATTCCTTTTAAGTTGTTTTGAAAACATCCTTTCGCATGGATCGTAGTCAAGGGTTTATCGGTCGGAGCATGGGGGCGACTTTTTGGTTTTTTACGAGGGCGGAGAGCATGACCTGTTGGAGAATCTTTCTTTACTATTTGCTCAGGGGTTCCGGTTGCTAGAATTTTCCCGCCCCCTTTTCCTCCTTCGAGGCCAAGATCAATGATCCAATCAGTTGTTCGGATTAGATCGATATTGTGCTCAATAACAAGGACAGTGTTTCCAGCATCAACAAGGTGTTGGAGAATCGCAATGAGTTTTCGGATATCATGAAAGTGGAGTCCCGTTGTGGGCTCATCGAGAATATAAAGGGTTTTGCCTGTAGCAGGACGGATCATTTCTCGGGCAAGTTTGATCCGTTGAGCTTCTCCACCAGAAAGCGTTGTGGAAGATTGTCCTAAGGTGATGTAGTCTATGCCGACTTGTTTCAGCAGAGAAAGTTTATGATGGATTTGGGGAATGGCCTCAAAAAACTCACAGGCTGTTTCAACGGTCATTTCCAAAACATCATGGATGTTCTTCCCTTTATAGGTGATAGAAAGTGTTTTAGGATCAAACCGTTTTCCGCCGCACAGGGAACAAGTGGTCCAAACATCATCCATAAAGTCCATGTCGAGGCGGATTTGCCCCATACCACTACAATCTGTGCAAGAACCTTCTTTGATATTAAAACTAAAACGCCCCGGTTTAAATCCAGCAGCTTGGCTTTCTGGAAGTTTGGTGAAAAGATCACGGATATCATCAAAAACCTTGCTATAGGTACTAGGGTTAGAACGAGGAGTGCGTCCAATGGGTGTTTGATCAATCGCAATGACTTTATCGAGGTGTTCGATCCCATGGATCGCTTTGTGTTTTCCGACGCGGTGTTCTGCGCGATGGAGCTTGTTTGCGAGGGCGGGATAGAGAATGTCGGTAATCAAAGAAGATTTTCCTGAGCCCGAAACCCCTGTCACAGTTACAAAAAGTCCGAGGGGAATTTCAACAGTGATTTTTTTTAAGTTATGGTGCTGTGCCCCTTCAATTTTTAATCGTTGTTTTCCTTTTTTTCGTCGTTTTTTGGGAATCGGAATTTTTTCTTTTCCATTTAAATAGGCTCCAGTAATCGAACGAGGGGCTTTTCCTAAGTCATCGATGGTTCCGGCAGCAATAATTTCTCCACCACGGGAACCTGCTTCGGGGCCAATATCGACAATAAAATCTGCGGCTTCCATGGTCTCTTCGTCATGCTCAACAACGATGATTGTATTTCCTCGATCGCGGAGGTACTCCAGAGTTTTGATCAGTTTTGTATTATCGCGGGGATGAAGACCGATCGAGGGCTCGTCTAAGATATAAGTTATTCCGACTAGGCCACACCCAATTTGCGCTGCAAGACGGACTCTTTGAGCTTCTCCACCAGAAAGGGTGGGAGCAGTTCGGTCTAAAGTTAAATAACAAAGGCCAATATTGAGAAGGAATTCTAAGCGGCCTTTGATCTCCAAGATCAAGTCATGGCCAATCATCTCTTCAAAAGGAGAAAGTTTTAGCGTCTGGAAGAAGGATTGAAGCTCTTCAATGGTCATTGAAGTGAGCTGCCCAATGGTTTGGCCTCCCAATTTTGTTGCAGAGGGGTAAAGTTTGATGCGGGAGCCCTGGCAATCGGGGCAAATGGTTTGGTACATGAGCTTTTCCATCTTCGTTCGATAGAAGGTACTTTTTGCTTCGTGATACCGTTTCTTTGCTTCAGCAAGAACGCCTCTCCATTTGATATACTCGATCCAACTTCCCTTTTTATGAGGATGGACAAAAACCATCTTTGTCCATTTCTTTTTATTTCCGTAGAGAAACTGCTTTTGGGCACTGTCTGAGAGGTTTTTCCAAGGAGTTTCTATATCAAATCCATAGAGATGGGCGATATTATTATAAATATTTCCCCATTTGACAGTGTGATAGGAACTGGCAATTGAGCAACAGTCCTTGCTAATACTTTTGTCTGGGTCGATAATTTTATCGAGGTCAAAGTCTTGGGTGACCCCTAATCCTTCGCAGGTTGGGCACATTCCTTTCGGATGGTTAAAGGAGAAATCGTGAGGCTCGAGGGGTTCATAGGAGAGTTTGGATTTTTTTGCGTAAGCATGTTGAGAGAAAAGGATCTCTTCTTTGGTTGTTTTGTTGAAGACTGTCATCAATCCTTCTCCAAGCTCCAAGGCTTGGGTAACAGCTTCCGTGATCCGCGTTTTTTCTTCTTCTTTTAAAATGATCCGATCAATGACTAAGTCGATATCGTGTGTCACCGTTTTATCAACTTCGATTTCATCTTCAAGATCAACAATTTCCCCATCGAGGCGGATCCGCATAAAACCTTTCCGAATGAGTTCTTCAAAAAGCTCTTTAAACTCCCCTTTTTTCCCTTGTGTATGAGGAGCTAAAAAGATAAGTTGCGATTTTTCTTCAAGGTTATGAATTGTTGAAAGGATCCGCTCCACACTTTGAGGTTCTACTTTTTCCCCACTTAAAGGACAGTGAGGGGTTCCTACTCTTGCAAAAAGGACACGCAAATAATCATAGATTCCTGTAATGGTTCCTACGGTTGAGCGGGGATTATACCCGGCCGTTTTTTGCTCGATGGCAATCGTAGGGGAGATCCCTTCGATAAGGTCTGCATCGGGTTTTGCAAGATTCCCCATGTAACGACGGGCATAGTTCGATAATGATTCGATGTAGCGCCTTTGTCCTTCAACGTAAATTGTATCAAAGGCAAGAGAAGATTTTCCAGAACCTGAAACTCCTGTAAAAACAATAAAATTTCCTCGGTCAAGTTGGAGGTTGATCCCTTTCAAGTTATGGACTCGAACATTCTTAAGAAGGATGGACTGTTTTTCCATGAACCTATTTCGCTATTCAGTCGAAGAATTTTTTGATTTCAATGATTCCGATATTATATCCGAGGCTTATGAGGTATTCAATAAAAAATGAGTCATTGGATTGGAAAAGATTGTTATATAGCAGTGAGGATTTGCAAGCTATTCAAAAACCTTTAAAAAAGTCATTCCACCAGGTTCACCAAATAACCGAAAAAAAGCTGAAGATTCCGTTGATCTTGCTGATTGGGGCTGTTGAAAGCAAAAGAAAATAGAGATTATACCCAATAAATGGTATGATTTCAGCCATTCTATATCTTGAGTATTTTTTTCAAAATCTGAGTGATTAAGCCTCTCTAGAACCTCTCCTTTCATAGTCTTTATCAATATAGTCAAGATTCTCTTGAGTATAGATGGTATATCTTGAGCGCATGAGAGCTTCAGGAGTTGGTGAGCTTTCCTTCTTTTCTAGGTAAGGTGGACAGCATGCAAGAAAAAGACTTATCAATTCCACAAGGATATTTCAATGAATAAGCTCCCTAGTCAACTCAATTAAAAGCTCAAAAATCACAAAAACACTTAGAAGAGAGAGGAGAATTTTCCCCCCAGGAAGTTGCCTTGTTAGAGTAGGGTATTCTTTGTAATAGCGCCCAACCCAAACCATGATGATAGGAAGGAGACCTAGTAAAAGGGCACATCCAATTCCTCCTGCATATCCAAGAGCTTTCAAAAAGATATTAGGATTAATAATGGCAATAATAACTGGAGGAACATAGACAATCACACAAAGGAAGATCTTCTTCCATCCTACTTTTGGAAGTTGGAATCCATCGGATAAAAAATCTAAAAGCCCCAAAGTTACCCCTAAAAAAGAGGTTGTTAGTGCAAATGCGCTAAAAAACTGCCCTATTAAATAGATAGGTGAATTGGGAAAAACATATTTTAGAGGTTCAACTGCTGCATATCCCAAAGCTTCATCTTGGAATAGTCCATGAGGTCCCTCTGCAGGAACTAATCCTAAAATCAAATATTCCCAAATGATATAAGCAATAAATGGAAGGGAGGTCCCCACGAGAATAGCAAAACGAACCATCTTTGGATGACGATCAAGATAGGTGGTCCAACTTGGGATGATTCCTTGATAACTAAACGAGGTAAACATGACTGGAAGAGCTAAGATCGAAGCGAACCATTGTATCCGCTTGAGGAATTCAAACTTTATTTCTCTAATTCCAAGAACAACAAAAACTAAGTAGCTAACCCCCATAGCAATCACAAGAAGAAAATTGATTCGATCAACAGCACGTGTTCCTACATAAACAAAAGTTCCAAAAACTGCTGTGAAGACAATGACTCCTATACTATGGGGAATCTTTCCTCCGAAAAGCTCAACAACAAAACTTCCACCGCCAGCAGAGTAAGCGATGGTTAAGCAATAAAACAGAAAAAGATAAAGAATCCACACTGAAATTTTTCCCATGGGGCCTAAAAGGCAATGGGCCATAGAAATAATATTGGCATCATTGGGCATCCAAAGGCAGACTTCTAAAAGAAGGAGCCCAGTGCAAACACTAAAAAGCCAACAAATAATAAAAATAACTATAGCTGGTAAAAACCCTCCTACTCCTGTAACTACAGGAAGAGCAAGCATCCCAGCACCAATGGCTGTTCCTGCCACAAGGAGAGCGCCACCAATGGCTTTACGAAAAGAAAAATCCATAACCCACCTAAAATTCGCGCTATTGTATGTTGTGTAATTAATTAAAGCAAGTTGGTAAAGTCTTTTTATGCAGAAGGTCTCCCTCCAAAATCACCGGAATGATTTTTTAAACCATTTTAGCTATAAACACAATATTCTCTGTTAACCGCAAGCAAGATGTTCCGTTAAAAAAATCCATCATGTATCTTAAAGAGTCAGAGGGTACCTAAGAGCTTTCTCCCCTAAAAACTTAATTTGTTCTGGGTATAATAACTTTCAAAGCTCTCTTGAAACAACAGGAAATTTGTGCAACCGAAGACTTACCCAAAAGAAGTTCATGGGATTGATGTGCGTCAAATCGATCCCAAAGCTCTTTATATTTTAGAAAAGCTACATGCTTCCGACTATACTGCATATTTAGTTGGCGGAAGTGTTCGCGACCTTTTATTGAAAAAAAAACCAAAGGACTTTGACATCTCCACCTCTGCAAAACCTGAAGACATCAAACGTCTCTTTCCAAGTGCTATACTGATTGGGAAAAGATTCCGTTTAGCTCATGTACGTTTTGGAAGAAAAGTGATTGAAGTTTCTACATTTCGATCAGGAGATATTGAAAATGAGGAATTAATTACAGAGGATAATATCTGGGGAACTCCTGAAAAAGATGTTCTCCGGCGCGACTTCACAATTAATGGCCTTTTTTACGATAGCGAAAAAGGAAAAATCATCGATTATGTTGGAGGATACCCTGATATTGAACAAAAGATTCTCCGAACAATTGGCCTTCCTCACCAACGTTTTAAACAAGATCCTGTCCGAATGATTCGCTGTTTAAAGTTTCAAGCGAGATTTGGCTTAGAAGTTGAAGAAAAAGCAAGACTTGCTCTGATTGATTGCAAAGGAGAAATCACTAAAAGTGCCCATGCCCGAGTTTTAGAAGAAATTCTCCGAATGCTTGAATCGGGAGCCTCGAAAAATTTCTTCCAGTTGATGACAGATCATGGGCTATTGCAGCAAATCTTACCAGCTCTTGCTGAACATCTAGAAACCCCCGAAGGAAACGAAATCTATGCTTTTTTACAAGAGGCTGATGGAACCATCCAAGAACCCCATCACCCGAACCTTGAGCGTCCTGTTCTTCTAGCATGCCTAACATTCCCCTTAATGGAACAACACCTAAAAACACAGTTTATAGCGCGAGAAAAAATCCCCCATCTCGGGGATATTTATCGAGAAGCTGGTCTTTTAATCGATACGATTTTCCATACCTTCCTCAAAATTCCTCGTCGTTTAAAAATTCGAACAATGAGCATTCTGATTTCTCAATATCGAATCACTCCTTTTCAAAAGAAAAAAAACCCAAAAATACGTATTCCTCGTGCACCAGAATTCCACCTTGCTCTTCAATTCTTTAACCTCCGTTGCCGCTTAGAACCTGGCTTGCAAGATATCCATGATCAATGGGAAGAAGTCTTTAAAAAAGTAGTTACTAAAACGCTCCTCCAACCTCGAAAAAGAGAACGTCGTCCTAGAAAACCCCGAAAAAAGACATGATGATTCGCCCTTTTAAAATCTTAAGGTAAAAACAAAGCTTTCTTTTTGGACTCTCCTCTTGAAGAAAGCTCCCTTCCTAAATTGATTTACCTTGCTCTTTCAGTTGAAGATAGTTTGCGGTGCGATCCCTTACCAACCTGTCCAATTTTTAGAAGATCTCCCTTATAAGAATTTTCTCAATAACTCTTCCCAGGGTATGAAAATAACCTTCCTCCATAAGATGGATTAAATATTTGGGAAGAGCGTATGAAAAAAGAAGATCCAGTGATCCCTCCTTTTATCGATTCAGTCCAAGAAATTTTAGAATGCACCCAACTTCATATTCTAGAGAAAAAGTTAGTTGTAGCTGACCTTTCGCGTAGCGCCCATATTGGTTATCACGTCGCCGCAGCTTATCGAACTATTTCTACAATTTTAGATTTTTCTCCTCTCACTCAATTTCGCGCTGCAAGGACATCTTGACCTTGAAACTCTGATTCCTTAACCTATATAATAAAGAGCTATTCGCCTCTATATTGGCAATCATGATACTCGTGTGGACACAAACCATGGCCTTTTCATTTATCTCAAAACTTGCTGTAGAAGCGCATAAAAATAGGATCCGCTCTTCCCCTATTGAACTCTTAATTGGACCTTCCATTTGTTATAAGGGACATGGGAGCTCACCCGAAATTTTTAAAGTTGGAGCTGGAATGGATCAAAGGAGCTCTTCTAAATGAGTTATGATCTTTTTATTTTTGCTGGAGAAGTAAGTGGTGATCTTCATGGAGAAAAACTCCTTGAAGAACTCTACGCTTTAAATCCAAAGCTCAAGGTTAAGGGAGTTGGGGGGCCAAAAATGCGAGCTGTAGGAATGGACTGCATCCTTCCTATGGAAGAATTTCAAGTCATGGGATTTATCGACATCTTATCCTCCCTTCCTCAGTTGTACAAAAAATTCAAGAGAATTAAAAAAGAGATTTTGGCTAACGAGCCAAAAGGGGTTATTACAATAGATTATCCTGGGTTTAACCTGCGAATGGCAAAAGCTCTTGCTAAAAAGGGTTCCGCAGCAAAACGTATCCATTATATTTGCCCCACGGTTTGGGCTTGGGGAAAATGGAGGATCTCAACCATGGAACGTTCTTTAGATCAGGTTTTAACCATCCTTCCTTTTGAAACTAATCTCTTCTCAAAAGATCGACTTGTCGCCACATATGTTGGGCATCCCTTGATTTCAAGAATTGGCAATCATTGTTATGAACCTCATTGGAATAAACAGTATGGAATTGAAAGTGAATGCCCTATCCTTTCCATCTTCCCCGGAAGCCGCGAAAAAGAAATCCGTCGCAATTTTCCCCTTCAAATAAAAGTAGCAAGAAAAATTCAAAAGGATAATCCAGATCTCTTGATTGCCATCTCTTGTTCTGATGATAGGTATCTTCCCTTACTTAGGCAACAAGGGAAAGATCTCATGATCATTAAATCCGAGCATTCGTACGAACTGATGCGAGCCTCTCACATTGGAATTGCTACTTCGGGAACAGTCACTCTTGAACTTGCTCTTCATCATACTCCAACGGTCGTCACTTATGCTATCAACCCCCTAGATGTCTTCATTGCTCAAAACATTTTCCGGATCGACCTTCCTCATTTTGCTCTCCCCAATATTATTTTCAGTGGAAAACTTTTCCCAGAACTTTTTGGTCCCTATCTAAAAGAGGAAACTCTTTATCAAAAAACGCAAGAACTTATGCTCAGTGAAGACATCCGTTCCAACTGCATTGAAAAATGCAAAAAACTAAAAAACTTTCTTGGGGAAAAAGAGACGAGCAAAGAAGCTGCTCGCGCTATAGTAGAGTCACTAAATAATAAGGACATCCGTTAGTCTCAAGTTTACCAAAAACTCTTGGGAGAACTTGCCACTCCAAGACCTACTTCTAAACCAAAGCTCTTATTAAAAGCAGCAGTCACAAAGTCACGAGTAAAAGGAATACGATAATGGGGCTGTTGAAAACAAAAGAAAATAGAGATTAGAAAAGGAAAAATCTGATTTTTTGTAGATTTATCAAATTATAATTATTAATTTTTAGTTACTTTTGGATATAGTTCTAGCCTAATCTAATGCAAAACTTGGAGGATCGATCACAAGAATTCTCTTAAGACTAAAGCTGATTGCATCTATTTCTAATCTCTATTTTCTTTTGTTTTCAACAGTCTCATCAAAAAGTCGTTGAGGAGGATAAAATTGTATGGGTTTTTTCACAAGGAATCTAGATGCCCTTACATTTATCAAGAGGAATTCTGAGTGGTCCCCCACACTATCTATTACCTCAAGAAGAAAAAGCTCTAAAAAACACCCACCCGATTAGAAACATTCAAGTCAAAAGTGGAGAAATTACCATTGCTGGAACGTTTGTAGCCCCTAGTACTCAATCAGCAAAGTTTTTATAAATAAAAATGTTTCAGTTTCACGTGCACTTCTCCACTAAAAAATCCCCATGAGACTGTTGCGTTTCTTTCGTTTCTACTTCTAACGCATCCTATTATGGGGGTGTTGAAATTCCGTTTTTTGTTCATACTTTTCCATGAGCGTATTCCTTAT